>CAZKUL010000281.1:0-1642 GCA_964555945.1 uncultured Planctomycetales bacterium | reverse complement strand
AAAAAAAGGTAGGGGCGATAACCAAAGACAGCATTAATCCCTTTTTCAAATCCAATTATTTCGATATCAATAAGCTGATTGATGTAATCAAACCGATACTCAATGAGTTAGGGTTAATCTTGGTGCAGCCGTTATCCCAAACGGCAAATGATAAACCCGCCTTACAGACAATTATTTTTGATACGGAAAGCGATAAAGAGCTACTCAAAAGCACGATCCCCTTGCCAGAAAACCTCGATCCGCAAAAAATGGGAAGCATCATAACCTATTACCGCCGATACGCTATTCAGTCGTTATTATTCCTACAAGCGGAAGATGATGACGGAAACGGCGCGGCACAAGTGCCAAAGAAGACAGTGAAACAGGCAATTCCGAAAGTCACAGATAAAAAAGCAATTCTCGCTACTCTGCTCAGAAAGGCTTCTACGAATAAGCTTGAAACGCCGGAAGATTATAAGGAGGCATGTATGAGCATCACCGGTTATGAGTTATTGCCCGCTAATTATGATTTAATTATTAATCATTTAAAAAAATAATATGCCGAACAATTTTATTGACGGATTTTTCGTGAACCAGCCCAGAGAAAATGCACCGGATTTTGTGAAGGGGAGCATTTCAATCAATGTAGATAAGTTCATTCCCTACTTAAAATCAAAAGCCGTTATCACTCCCCTTGGAGTCGGCTATGTCAACATCAATTTGTTAATGAGTAAAGAAGGAAAGCTCTACGCTAAACTCGACGAGTGGAAACCAAATGGAGCAAAATCATCTCCCGCCAAACAAGAAGCCATTCCGGACAAACCTCGAGCGGAGGAAGAAAAGGAAATTAATGCTTCCAATATTCCGTTCTAGCTTCCTCTTAGGCATCGGCTCTCAAATTTCTGAGCCGATCCTTGTAGATGAAATTATAATTCGTTGTGAAGTTTTCCCATATCGGTTTTTACTATGTCCCAATTGAAAAGCAACAAATCCTATAAAGAAAAAAATAAGATAACGACTCTTAATATTTTATTGCCAATCAGTCTTAAAAATAGATTTAAGGCGGCCTGCGCTATTCGAGGAGAGCAATTTAGCATTGTATTGAGAAAACATATTATGCGGTATGCTAATAGGGTTGAGGCGAACAATGTTTATCAAAGTAAATAACCGCTTGACAGGATTAATAGGTATGCTATAATAACTATATAAGCATCAAACCTATGACATCTCAAGAATCTCTATTCCCCGCCACAGAATTGATAAAACCCGAAAATGTTAATCGCAAATTAGAACAGGAAAAACATAATCGTGAGTATTATTTCCGACAGATTTTAGATGAGGAGTATTTATGGGATATGCGTTGTTGGTTCAAGCCCAAAGAGCAATACACCAAAGAAGAAATCAAAAGACAAATATTGAAATGGATGAAAGACGATAGCAACGGAAAATGGAATTTTAATTGCGGTCATTGTGTCTATTGTATAAGAAGGGTTCTTGACAGTAAGTGGGCGACAATTGATGAGGTAGTTGATTTGGTAATCAGGAACAACAAGGTTAAGTATGCAGACTCAATAGGAAGCTGGTTTAAAAGTCTCGTGTAACACTGTTGAATGAAGAATTATGGAGAAAGGAATTGAATTACAATCCTGAAATGAGAGCGGCA
>CAZKUL010000280.1:0-1649 GCA_964555945.1 uncultured Planctomycetales bacterium | reverse complement strand
GTTTTCGCAATCCACCAACGCATCACTGCGACAATCGACCAGATAATATCAACAAGTCCAAATGGCCAAGAGCCTTGAAGAAAACCATATATTGACCCTAAAACACAGGATAAAGCAAAAGCCAATATAAACCAATGGCTGCGAGATTCAAAAGCATAAAGAACCAGCCCTGATGTTACTGAAAATAGACCAAAAATTGTTAACAAATTCATAGACTACCGATTTCGACATTGGATAATGCTCCAGGAATTTGAACCCAACGGTTGTATCAAAGGTTTATCTGAACACTCGGGGCCCTCTGAACGACAACTTCATCGTGTGTATACCATCTTCCATCATGGTGGCGGTGCTGGTAGTGTCCATGTCGACTTCTTTCTCCCCTGTCACCATCTGCCCGCGCGAAAGTCCCGAAACTTAACAATGATAGTCCCAAAATGAAGACCAAAGCTGATCTGAATTTTAAGGTATTTTTAAACATATTTTCCTCTTTCTTGATTAAGTGACGTTAAAAAAACTTTTTTTACTTAATTCCTAAATAGCAGCGTTTTCAATAGGTCACACCCTTCTTGTATTGAAATAGCGCCGCCTTTGAACACTATGTGGATCATCAAGAGTTTCTAGAGATCCGTCCTGGGTCTTATCTTTTGACTTATAAATATGATGCATCACAAAAAAATCATTTTTAACAGAATTCTTCTCCGCATTTATATTAATCTGTCTTTCTAGTTTCTGATCCTCATTTTTAACATTCAACTCTTTCATTTTTCTATCCTCCTTTGGAGCGGATAAATGACGCCCTCAGATAATTACATAGTGTTATTTTAATGAGGGGACTAAAACGAATCAATTGTACTGGGGTTTAATAGGAGACAACAACGATTTACGCGCGGAGCCTGGCTTTGGTAAAATCAAGATTGATTACTTCCATGACGCTAATCGTACTTTGAAGCGAGCTTGAACCAACGGGAAAGTTTTCTTTTTTTAATCTTTGCGCCGGTCCTTAAGAAATTAGCGAATTGGCCGACGTAATACTTAAATTCTTTGAATGTCATCTCAGACTTCATCTCATTGAGCAAGGAAAAGGTGAGCGCCACCTTGGCCTTATTGCCTGGAATCGTATGGTCAAATTCGTAATAAAAAGGGTCTTTGTAATCTGTCATGTTAAGGGGTGTTTCCGTATATTCGCAAACAAAGCCACAGCGGTGGACATGTTTCCAAATTTTTTTGGCAGCCTCATCGTAGATGCGCCGATTGTCCATATTATGGGCAAACTCATGGCAGCGATAACAATACATCGCCCCAGGCGCATAAACCGGCCTGCCACAATTGCAGCATTTCTTGCCATGGACATTAGAGGATTTAGACAGATGTGCTGGTTGCGCCATTATTGCACTTGGATTTTCATTCAATGCTGGCGTCAACCTATACCAGCGTGAGAGTTTCATTTTTCTGATCTTTTTCCCTGTCCTAAAATATTTATCCAATTGCAGGATGTAGTACCAGAATTCTTTGGGCGTCATGTCAGATTTCATTTCATTGAGCAAGGCGAATGTGAGCACAACCCTGTCTTCGCCGGGGATCATGTGGTCAAAGACAAAATAAAAGGGGCTTTTCGGATTTGTCATATTAAGCCGTATTTTCGTATAGGT
>CAZKUL010000279.1:0-1658 GCA_964555945.1 uncultured Planctomycetales bacterium | reverse complement strand
CTCGACCGTCGTAGACTTAGAGTCATTGATAAAATCAATGCCATCGATCTGGCGCACAAATTCCAAACGATGCTCCACCCCCTTAAAGGAGGCAAATACCTTAAAACAAACATCTTCACCGATGCCCAAAGCCCGGGCCGCCTGCATCGCCGCCAAATAATTAGGATTATCTACACCCTGAGGCTTATCCGGCGTATTGAAAAAAAGTACTTTAGCTTTCAATTGCTCTGCCAACTTTTTAAAACCTGTCATTCCCGCGTGAATCTCTCGATAATTCAGCACCGCAAAATCCTGCGCATCCTGATTAGCAAAAATTTTGCACTTGGCCTGAAAATATTCCTCCAGGTCCTTATGCCGGTCCAAATGGTTCTGGCTGAAATTCGTCCAAACCGCCACGTGTGGTTTAAAAGAAATAGTGCTTTCAAGTTGAAAGGAACTGACCTCTAAAACAACCGTGTCTGAAGCCTTCAAATCCAGCACATGTTTGGAAAACGGGCTGCCGATGTTCCCGCATAAACACACCCGGCGCCCCGCGGCCCTGAGGATCTCCGCGATCACCGTCGATGTCGTCGTTTTCCCGTTACTGCCCGTGACAGCAACGATGGGACAAGGGCACAAACGAAAAGCAAATTCCACCTCCCCCATCACTTCAATCCCGCGGGCACGCGCCCATTGCACGGGCAATGCATCCAACCGCACACCCGGACTCAACACCACATAATCACTGTCTTCAATAAACCCCCGCGTATGCCCCCCCACCTCGCAGATCAAATTATTTTTGTCATATCCGACCCCACCAACGCGTGGCGGCAGGCGTTTGCCAAAGGCGGGTCCTCGACGCTCGGTAGTCATGTCCTCAAATAGATCTCTAATTTCACCAAGCGACTTACTCTCGGATATCTTCGCTATCCCCCCCAAACGCACAACCACCTTGGCCACAGCCACGCCGCTTCTGGCCGCACCAATAATAGTTACTTTCTTGTTCTTAAGGTCAAATGACATATGATATTGGATATCTACTGTAGGGGCGATTACTAACCGCCCCTACATGTATTGGAACAGCATTACCGTATTTTCAACGTCGTAATCGTCAGCATCGCCAGGATAATGGCCAATATCCAGAAACGGACGATGATCTTGTTTTCATTCCAGCCGGATAATTGCAAATGATGGTGAAAGGGTGACATTTTAAAGATGCGCTTGCCGGTGAGCTTGAAAGAAAACACCTGCAGGATGACAGACCCCGCTTCAATGACAAAAACTCCTCCCAAGACCACCAGCCATAATTCTTTTTTAATCAATACGGCCATCATCCCCAACGAGCCGCCTAAGGCCAGTGAACCCACATCACCCATAAAGACAGTGGCCGGATAACAATTAAACCACAAAAAGCCTAAACTCGCCCCGACCATCGCCGCGCAAAAAACGGTCAACTCTCCGGCACCGGGCACATAGGGAATATACAAATACTCACTCATGTCCACGTTTCCCGTCACATAACTTAAAATGGCCATGGTAAACGCCACCATTAAGGTCGTGCCAATGGCCAGCCCGTCGAGCCCGTCGGTCAGGTTGACGGCATTGCAGGAACCTACGACGACTAAAACGACCCAGAAGACAAAGAACGGCCCCAGATTGATGACCAAATTCTTGAAAAA
>CAZKUL010000278.1:0-1678 GCA_964555945.1 uncultured Planctomycetales bacterium | reverse complement strand
AATTCTGGAAAATCAAAAATGTCTCCATTCAGAACAATACGTTCTGGTTGTACTCGCTTAGCGGCTTCAATAAGCATTCGCATGTAAAAAGGATCAGCATGGGTATCATGAATATCAGAGGCAACTAAAACGGTTTGGTAAACCTTAGATGAGTCTCTAGTATACTTTCCTTCATATCCATACTTCTCAACATTAAATGATCGAAGCGTATCTACTGATGCATGACGAGCGGTTTGTGTAATGATCTTCTGAGCATGACGGGAAGGAACTAGGCCAGCCTGTCTTTTAAACTCAGGGAAATTACCGAAATGAGAAATCCAATCACGTTCTGAAATACTTGCGTTTAATCTAAAGTAATCTCTAGTAATATTCTCAAGTCCAGATTCATTAACAATATTTTGTATTTCTCTGATACAATCTTGTCTTGTTATTGTCAATATTAACTGTCCTTACCATACTTCTTAATTCGGGTTACTACATAAATTCCCAAACCAATAGCAATAAAAGAAAGAACAAGAGGAATATAGATAGGAGCTAGAACTAGCCACCATGACCAAGCAATAACACCAGTCAACTTAAGTACAATAAAAATAATTCCTAATACGCTTAGTACTCCTAAGCCACCATTTTGAGTATCCATTTTTAACCTTTCAATAATTGATTTGCAATAGTAGATGCTGACTTACCATAATAAAGACCAGCATATTCATTCTTCAAGAAAGCCATAATATCTTTCATTTGAACAACAATATCCATAGTTGAATTCTCAACAATGAAAAGAGCAATAATCTTATTTAGTTCTTGATCTGATAATTGTTGTGGAAGATATGAATTATATACGGAAGCTTCGTCTAGAAATTCCTTGATCCTAGAAGGATTGGTCTTTTCTACAATCAACATTGTATCAAGAACATTCTTTTCAAACTTCTTAATTACAGCAATTGCTTCTGCCTCAGTTGTTTCACGATTTCCATTATCTTTACCAACCTTAGTGATTTCACCAAGTAGAGTAGAAAGCATGGCAACCTTTTGTAATTCCTTTGCCTTTCGGGCAGTTAATTGATCTGCTCGAATTCGTTCAATAACACTCATAATTTTATCCTTCTAAATGTTCTAGTAGTGTAACAATTACTGCAATATCAAAACTTGCTGATAATATGGTTCCAACAAGAAGTGAAAGCGGCATTGATAATACAAAACCACATAATCCAATAAATGCAAAAAATGAACCAAAAATAGTAACTAATAATACCATCACCATTAGAAATGAATACACAAATGTTTTAATCATAATTAACTCCATTAATTAGTTTCGAATTTTCCAATCCAATATACAATATAAGCCATGTACCATATAAGTAACATTTTATTCCTATCCAAACACTTCCTCGACTAAATCCTTATAGTCTGAAACGGGTTTAATAAAAACTTGGGCGTTTGGTTCATGATCGACTGTTATAAGGATAACAACTTGCTTGATATTAGTCCCGATCAATTCATTGAGCATTATAGCATAACACGCGCTCTGAATAAAGTAGCCTAAGATATTTTTTTCTTCTTTTAGTTTTTTCGACGTTTTATAGTCAATGATTGAAGGCACTTTATCCCACTGACCAATCAAATCAGTCCTACCGGCTGTCTTTAGGCGAGTAGAGTACAACGGATATTCTATACCATA
>CAZKUL010000277.1:0-1702 GCA_964555945.1 uncultured Planctomycetales bacterium | reverse complement strand
CGTAAGGGAGCATGGGGCGGCCAGTGGACGTCTGACGAGCGTTCATTTACCTTATCTGATGGCGTCCCACCAAGAGGGCCTGTTGTCCCTGCAATTGGGGCCCAAAGCCAGGGAATTGTGTGAAAAATTAAAGGGCTTTCGTTCCATCGTCAAGACCGGTATACCGAAGAATTTCAAGGGTGTCTTGAGGGACTATCAGACATTGGGGTTGGATTGGCTTGAATTCTTAAGGGAGTTTCAATTTGGTGGGATATTGGCTGATGACATGGGCCTGGGTAAGACCGTGCAGGTGTTGGCCCTATTATTAAAGTGCAAGGAACAAGGCATTGGCTTGCCCAATCTGGTGATATGCCCCACGACTCTTGTGCTTAACTGGCAGGCTGAATCGGAAAAGTTTGCGCCCGATTTAAAAGTACTGGTACTGACCGGCAAAGACCGCAGGGGTTTGGTTCCCAGCATCGGGCAATATGATGTGGTCCTGACTTCTTATGCCCTCATGCGTCGTGACATGGAGCTTTATGAAAAACAAAAATTTTATTATATCGTCCTCGATGAGGCCCAACATATCAAGAACCGGCACACGCTTAATGCCCGCATGGCCAAGTCTTTGTCGGCGACAAACCGCCTGGTACTGACCGGAACGCCGATTGAAAACAGCATCGCGGATTTGTGGTCAATGTTCGATTTTCTTATGCCTGGGCTTTTAGGCAGATTTGACTCGTTCCGCAGTTTTTATCAACAACCCATTGTCTTGGGAAACGATAAGGCGCGTTTGAAACAATTGATCAATAAAATCAATCCTTTTATGCTGCGCCGCCTTAAAAAGGAGGTGGTCCGGGAATTGCCTCCTAAAATCGAACAGGTTTCTTTGTGTGACATGGGGTCTATACAAAAGCGGGCCTATGCGGCCATGGTGGACATGGCCCGTGCCAAAGTGATGGGTGCGTATGCCAGCAAAGGCTTTAATAAAAGCAGGATGCTGATTTTGACTGTTTTGCTGCGTTTGCGCCAGATCTGTTGCCATCCGCGGCTGGCAGGCGTTACGAAGGGTGCGAAATTTTCCGTTTCCGCCAAATTGAACCTGCTCAAAGAATTGCTGGATGAGTCGCTGGATGCCGGGCATAGGGTCTTGGTGTTCAGCCAGTTTGTGGAAATGCTGGATATTATCGGGGATTATTTGGGCCGTGAAAAAATAAGCTTTGAGTGTTTGGATGGGAGGACCAGGGACAGGAATGGCGTTATTGAGCGGTTTAAGCAAGGCGACTCGTCTGTGTTCCTATTGAGTCTGAAGGTGGGCGGCGTGGGACTTAATCTGACAAGCGCTGACACCGTGATTTTATTTGAGCCTTGGTGGAATCCGGCGGTTGAAGATCAGGCCATTGACCGAGCCTACCGCATCGGCCAAGACAAACAAGTCATGGCCTACAAGCTCATTTGCAAGGGGACCATTGAAGAAAAAATGCTGGAATTGCAAAAACACAAGAAGAACCTCGTTGATTCCCTCATTCTCTCTGAAGAAAGCCTGGGGAAAGCCTTGGGGTGGGAAGATGTGAAGTTTTTGTTGGATATTTAAAGATTAGCGAGGGCCAGTGACGCATTTGAAAAAGGGTTTTTAAGAAAATAACCGCGTATGAAATTCTTCTGCACATTTATTATTTACATAGTTCTTTTTTCATTGGTCCCGCGTGGATGGGCTGATCAA
>CAZKUL010000276.1:0-1784 GCA_964555945.1 uncultured Planctomycetales bacterium | reverse complement strand
AGGGGTGCTTTACGGGATGCAGGGCGAGCCTGCTGATTTACAGACCTTTATCAAGGACCCTAAAAACGGCCGGGTCCGCTCCGGAGGCATAACGCAAAAAATCCTTAAAGAGATCGTGTTGGCCGGAAGTGCCCATCCTGTTTCCTGGACGCCGGTATTAGAGGAGGCTTTTCATTATCTTTTTGAAAGGGGCTTTAAAGTCACTGTTTATACATCGGCGCATGATTATGTGGAGGGGATTGCAACAGTGGGCAACCTGAAAAGGGTGATGGGGTCAGCAAGTGCTGTCGAGGCCAAAGATGTGGAAGCAGACGTGAGTAAACGTAAACAAAAAGGCAGCTATGAAATCGCAGATTTCAAGGACATCCAGCAAAGGCTGGAAGGCATCTATGTCTATGGCCTGGCAAGGGCAGTGTTGTTGGGCCAAAAATTCGAAGTCCCCCAAGTGCCGTGGACACCAATTGCAGTCCATAGCCAATTAAGAAAATTAGATCTAAGCTTAAATCATGTCTCAATTGATTGGTTGGAGGCATTAAAAGGACAACCAAACTTAAAAGAACTGAACCTATTCCGTACTTCAATCTCAGATGAAGATATTTATAAATTTATGGCCGATCATGTCAATGGAAAGAATATGGTCGTGATCAATAATGAAAATAAAGAATTAACATGGGATAATTTAGAGCAAAAATTAATTCCAAGCCAATTTCGTATTCAGGCAATTGTAAGTGGAAATATCGCTGGCCAAACAGGCCTTAATGCACATGAAGCAGGATTATCACAGGAGGAGTCATTATTAAAACGTTTGACGGACTCTTTGGCTGGTGATACCGGCCACGTATTGGCACAAGCACGCCGCCGCATGGCACAAGATGGTTTGCAAGGACCCTTTGATACCTTACTGGCAAAAATAGGGATCGCGCAACCTCAAACGGCTAATGCCGCCATGGCTACACCTCGGGGCGGTATCGACTTTACCGCTGCCAGGACCCCCCTGGAAATCAAAAACAGCGGCCCACTAATGAAATTCCATATCGACCACGCCCGGTTCGCGGAGTTACAAAACGCCCCCGGCTTTGTGCCGGTCATCATTGACATCCAGCCGGTGACTGATCTTAGAAGATTCTTAGGCCTTTATTAATCAACGATACAATCTGCAGGTAAGGTTTTGACCATCAAATCAGCAGTGGCAGTGTTTTCTTTTAGGTGAGCGATGATGGCTTCCATGCCGATGCGGCGGTGGAAGTAGCCGGCGCTTTCATTGGGCTTGGCATTGGCTTTCCAATTCCGCAGCAGCACATCAATGACTTGGGCCACCCGCTCCCGGGGGATAGATTTTAAATAAATGCCGTTGCCATCGGCTGAGACCATCGGCAGGCCCTGAAAGCGCGCATCTTCAGCGCCTAATAATTTTAATTGATAGCGGTTAAAGCCAGAACCCACCAATCCAAATGTCTTGGTGGCCGGCCGGAAGCATTGACGTTCACAGCCGGTGATACCGATAGATTCCTTTAAATCACCCCAGCCCATGGCTTCCAGTTGGTCCAGCAATTCGGGTTCAAATTTTTCGGAATCAGTATAGGTCAAACGGCATGTATCACGGCCGACGCAGGCGCCGGAGAGAAGACGGAAATTAGAATAAGGTTTACCGTTGCGTTGTCCAAACCCAAATTTCTTCAAATCAGCTTCAAACGCAGGTTTCATTGATTCCGGCAAATTTATAAATAAGGCGTCCTGGTTGGGCGTGATCATAAACTCAACGGGGTAGGTGTTCATCAAATGTT
>CAZKUL010000275.1:0-1855 GCA_964555945.1 uncultured Planctomycetales bacterium | reverse complement strand
AGACGACGTTGGTATGTTTTTTGAAAGCGTTGTAAAAAAAACCCCTAAAAACGATCTCTTCGGTGATGGGGCCAATGATGACCATGGTCACGAATGCAATAAGAAAGTTTGAGCGCGCAGGGGCTCGTATCGTCATGTCTACCATATGATGGAGGGGCGTTTGATGGATGGGGATGTGCCATTGATGAAAAAGCAGCAATACGATCAATGTGATGATAAATTCCCCTGTGAGAACGGCCCAAGGCAAAAGGACATTGATCTTAAATCCCCGGGAAACAAAACCTATCGCTTCATTGCTCAATTTGTATTTCTTTCTCAAATAGATCAGAGAGAGGATCATTAAGACCAGATCAAAAAACAGGAAACAAAACTGGTTAAGGTCAAGGTTATTGATAGAACCATGAGACTGGATCAGTACCCAGGCCATGCTGATATTAAAGACAAAGGGGATAAGCAGCATCCAGAAAATAAAATAGAAAATATGTTTGGGGCGGAAAACCTTTGGAGCGGCATCTCCCAAAAGATTATGGCGGAAGAAGTATTTAATAATGGCAAAAATCCCCATATAAATCCCCGCCACGATTAAACACACACAGATGCCGCTCAAGAATAAAAAAAGAAACCCATAAGCTCTTAGATGAAGTTCAGTGCTAATGATTTGATCGCCGGATTTGGCATATACGCGAGCCAGGGAAATTTCAGCCGTGTGTTTCCGGGCGTTTTCCGGCAACGTATTGACAAAAATCTCCAAGGTTTGGCTCGCTTGCGCGTCATTCTTTAATTCAACCAACTCCCGAATTTTTTGTACGTAGACGCGTTCTATCTCGTCACTATGCGGGTATTTCTTTATAATTTCATCTAAGTCTTTGAAAGAAGTATCAACCTGATGTAAACGGTACTCAGCCTTGGCCCGGATATAGAGAGCATTAACCTTAGAATTTTCTGACGGGATTAATTTTTTGGGTCCTTGGGTGGTCGGAATTTGAGGCAAGTTCTGCGCAAAAGCTGGAGATAAGGAAAAAACAATACCCAGGATCAAAATCATTTTCCTAAAGGAGAGGGCTTTCTGGGACATAGTTCATGTTAACATTACCAAGGGGACGTACAAATATTTTTAAAGATTTTCCGAGAGCCATGTTATAATATATCCAACCCTGTGCTGTGCGATAGGATCTCGGATGTATTGAACCACAAAACAATACTACGGGAGCCGGTAACCTGTTGGCGCGCCTTTGGCGGCCTCACACTGGCACCCACTTGAGAATGATGGTTCTCATTTACACCAGATTCACCGGCAGAGGCGGGGTCTTTTTATCCTCGTATTTTCCGGGTATTTCCATGCCAACCAATCTCTTTACTCCAGATGAGAAAGTCATTCCAGCGGACTCACCTCTAAGCGCCCGGATGCGCCCACGAAGCCTGGATGAATACGTGGGACAAAAACATATTTTGGGAGAGGGAAAGTTGCTCACCCGCGCCATTGAAGCGGACAGGGTGTCATCGCTTATTCTCTACGGGCCTCCGGGTGTCGGGAAAACCACCCTGGCCTTGTGCATCAGTCAAAAGACACAATCCCATTTTGAGAAAATCAACGCGGTGGCTTCCAACGTCGAGGAAATGCGCAAAATTCTGTCCGGGGCCCAAAACCGCAGGCTGAATTCTGGGAGAAAGACGATCCTTTTTATCGATGAAATCCACCGGTTCAATAAAGCCCAGCAGGATGTGCTGATGCCGGACATTGAAGAGGGAAATATTATTTTGATTGGGGCAACCGTCTTTAATCCATTTTTTGCATTAGTCTCCCCTTTACTTTCACGTTCCTTGATCTTTGAATTATATTCCCTCACTCCTGATG
>CAZKUL010000274.1:0-1861 GCA_964555945.1 uncultured Planctomycetales bacterium | reverse complement strand
CGCAGATACCTGAATATGGCCTTTTCGCTGGGGCGTTTGAAATTTGATAAATAACCAGGCCTTAAATGCATCCGCACCACATCTTCTAAGAAAAAACGTTCTTTAACGGATAACTTCAAATGTTTGGACACCTGCCGGGTGATACGCTCCCCGGCATGCTCATGGGAATGGAATGTCATCCGCGCTCCTTCTTGGCGACGGGTTTCCGGCTTACCGATATCATGCAATAAGGCCGCCAATTTCAGAAGAGCCAAACGGGTGTGTCCACCGCCCAAGGATTGGTGCAAATAGGCCCTCATGGGCTCTTGCTCACCGAGTTTCGCGATAATTATTTCTAATTGCCGGACCATTTCCAACGAATGCTTCCAAACATCCAAATGATGATACCCGCCCTGTTTGACCCCGTACATCACAGTGACTTGAGGGATGACATGGGCGAGCAGTCCTAATTTATCCATGGCCCCTAATAATGCCGGGGCCCTGGGTGAGGCCAAAACCTTAAAAACCTCTTCCCGAATGCGTTCCGAGGCTACCGCCGAAATTAAATAGGCATCCTTCTTCATCTGCAGTAGGGTGTGAGCTTCTATTTTAAATCCGAGAGAAGCTTGTAGGCTAAAAGCACGCAAAAGCCTTAAAGGGTCATCTTTAAAAATCTTAGGGGTAACCATGCGCACGACGCCTGCTTTTAAGTCCCGGTTTGATCCTTTGACTTCCAGGATGCCGAATGCCTCCTTATCAAGAATATCCAGGGCCATGGCGTTAATCGTAAAGTCTCTTAAACCTAAATCTTTCTGGATGCTCTTGCCCCGCCAGTCGGTCAAATCAAAACTCCAGATGGCGCCATCCATCTTTTTGATGACGCGGGCGGACCCATGGGCGGCATCCAGAAGAACAAACGCCCCATGAATACGGCGTGCTAATTGACGGGCCAGGGCAATGCTGTCACGATCAACCGCAAAATCTAAGTCGGTCCCTCGCCGGCCTAGGCAATAATCGCGCAGGGCTCCGCCTACTAAAAATATACGGGCTCCCCTGCCTTTAAGCGCATCACGGACTAAAGATAATGGGGGATAATACTCCAGTAAAGACAAAGGGGAACTTCTCATAAGATGCTTTTTTATTAGGGTTGAGGCAATGATGACTTGTGCAGGACTTCTTCAGCCACATAAATCGGCGCCTTGAAACGCACGGCCAGCGCGATGCTGTCAGAAGGACGGGCATCAACCATCTTGAGCTGACCATCTTTGGATTTGATTTCCAATTTGGCATGGAAGGTATTGTTGACCAATTTATCAATGACCACGCGTTCCAAGCTTCCCTCTAAAGCCTGGATCACATTGACGAAAAGATCATGGGTCATGGGACGGGGCACATCCACTCCTGAAATCTTGATCTTGATGCTGGAGGCCTCGGTAAAACCGATGACGATGGGGATCTGGCGATCACCGTCCTTTTCCTTAAGCACAATCACCTGGTCCTGGCGTTTCTCATCGATAATGATGCGGGATAGTTCTACTTGGATCATATTAGCTAACTTGCCTTTTCTGCTTTTTAAGCTTTTTAAGTTTATTTCTGGTCAAGATGCTCTGTAATTCATTCATGAATTGGTTCACATCACGAAACTGGCGGTAAACAGAAGCGAACCGCACATACGCCACTTCGTCTAAGACGGACAAACGGGTCATGATCATCTCGCCGATCTCTTTGGAGTAAATTTCACGGTCATACTTCTTTCGGATGGTATGCTCAATATCATCCACCATGGTTTCAATCTGCTCAACACTGATTGGCCTCTTCTCGCAGGCTTTGATCAGGCCATTAAGGACGCGTGTCCTGTCGAAGGGCTGGCGGCGGCCATCCC
>CAZKUL010000273.1:0-1912 GCA_964555945.1 uncultured Planctomycetales bacterium | reverse complement strand
GGCAGAATTTGGACCGATGATAGAAAAATACTTAACCAGCCGGAATAATCTCTGCAGGGTATTTGTCATTCTGGATGCTGTTGCAGGGCCGACAAAGCTGGATATTTCAATGATCAGTTGGCTTATACATAATGCTTTCCCTTTTAACATCATCGTCAATAAGATCGACAAGGTGGGGCCTTCAAAGCTTGATGTGAGAAAGAAGGAAATTGCCGGTCAACTTGTGATGGATACTGCTGAAATCTTTTGGATCAGTTCAAAAAAGAAGATTCAAATAGAACCTTTGCAAAAGCTGATCACCGAATTGTTGCAAGTAAGTAATTAGGAGCAAATATGGCGGATGAAAGATGTGTGGTATGTGGTTTGAGTGCTAATTCTAAAATTGTTGTTACACATCAAGGAAAACAAAGAGAAAGAGAATGAGAGAAAGAGAATGAGAGAATAGAGAATGGACCAAGAGAATGGACCAGGTCACTCGGAGGGGGCCATATGCCATCATCTTCACCAAAACCCGGTGCCGTAAGCATTGACCGTTCAACCCCTTGGGTCCCTGAACAACTGGGCGCGTCTTTTGCCGAAGACCGCTGCGAAAAGGTCTGGGAGAATCCTGAGGCCCGGCAGATTGTCGAAATTGATTTTAGCCAAGTATCTCTATTGCCTTTGATCGAGGGCGGGACTTTCGTCTGCAGTTTGACGCAACAGGAATCGGACCAGCGTATTTTAAACCAATTGAAAGCCTACCAGGGGCAAGGATATATCCTTTTAGATGCGGCCGTGGTCGTAACGTTATTGAAAAACCCTGATAGTGTCTCCCAAGCATGGAGAAGAATGACTGATTCAGATACCTATGATGAATCAAGTGCCACCATCCGTTTTGACGGAAGTATTTTTAAACTTAAAGGGCAGGCCGAAGAATTTGTCCTGACACCTTTTACTGCCCGCGGCTATTGGCATTTTGGTTATGATCAGCGCCTTCCGGCAATTCCGCAAGAACCCTCTGTGAAGACGGACATATTAAAGGCCTTTACCGCCGCGATCAAGAGGTCTGAATGAAAAGCGGCGCATCCTATCGGATAAGCCGTTCAAGGATCGATTTATTTCTCAATTGTCCTAAGTGTTTTTATTTAGACAGGCGCCTGGGCATAGCTCAGCCTTCCGGTTTTCCTTTTAGTCTCAACTCCGCTGTAGATATTCTTTTAAAAAAGGAATTTGATAGCTATAGGGCAAAGGGAGAGGCCCATCCTTTGATGAAGGCCGCTGACATCCAAGCAGTCCCTTATAATCATCCACAGATCGGCCTTTGGCGCGATTCATTAAAAGGTGGCATCACCTATGGATACCCTCGCACAAATTTGCTGATCACCGGCGCTGTGGATGATGTTTGGATAAATTCAAAAGAAGAACTCATCATTGTCGACTACAAAGCCACTGCCAAAGCGGCGGAGGTCTCCATTGACGCCGACTGGCAAAAAGGCTACAAGAGGCAGATGGAAGTCTACCAATGGCTTTTCCGCAAGAATGGCTTTAAGGTTGCCGGCACCGGATATTTTCTGTATTGCAACGGCCTGTTAGATAGGGACGCTTTCAACCAGAGGCTGGATTTCGATGTGTCCCTGATAGCGTATCAAGGCAGTGATGCCTGGATCGATGAGGCCCTCAATGCTATTGATCAATGTTTATCTTCAGAGGATATGCCCTTATCGGGCAGCGATTGTCTCTATTGTCAATACCGTACAGCCGTGGGGAATAGATGAAAAGAAAATGTTGCATTTGCGGCCGGCCGACTTTTTCCCTTAAGTCCAATCATTGTTACGGATGCTATCAAATCGCCGCTCATATGGCCAAGAGAAACATTAAGGGGGAACGTGCCGAAGAAATTTGGGACCATGTACGGCAGTACGGCCATGTTTGC
>CAZKUL010000272.1:0-1913 GCA_964555945.1 uncultured Planctomycetales bacterium | reverse complement strand
TTCATTTACAGGTGCTCCGGAAGGATCAGTCCTTTTAGTTGATGGAATAAATATGGGGTCAACGCTTCAGTATAACGGGAACCCGAAAGTATTGATCGTTCAACCGGGCAGTCATGATATTACGGTCGTGGAAAATAATAAAATTATTTTCCAACAAAGCGTGTTTGTTGAGAGTGAAAATAAAGTCATCAGTATTCATTAAGGACTTGCCCATGTGTAGAAAACTCTTGCTATTAATTCCAATAATAATCTTATCAGGTTGTGCCACTCAAAGATATGCGTGGGATGGCTATGACAATTCCCTTTACGCCTATTACAAGCATCCAGAAAATAAACAAAAATATATTGAACATTTAAGTGCAATTATTCAAAGAGCAGAGCAGGCAAACTCTAAAGTCCCTCCTGGAGTTTATGCTGAATATGGCTATATGTTTTATGAAGCGCAGGATTATTCAAAAGCCATCGTTTATTTCCAGAAGGAAAGCGGTTCGTGGCCGGAATCAGCGTATTTTATGGATAAAATGATAAGGGATTCTCATACAATGTTAGACAAAAGATTAGCAAAGGCATCCTAATGAAAAACTTTATTCTCATGGTTTTGGTGATTTTGAGTGCTGGCTGCGCCACAGTTCAAAAAAAGGACTACACTAGATTTTATCAATCCCCGCCGAGGTCTATTTTAATTGTCCCAGTTGTCAATCGAAGCGTGGATGTTGATGCGCCAAACTATTTTCTATCGAGCATTCCTATTCCTGTCGCGGAGCAGGGATATTATGTTTTTCCCGTCAATATGGTCAAGCGGGTTCTTGAAGATAATGGTCTTTCTGATGCCGATATGGTCCATAAGGCACCTGTCCAAAAGCTTGCCTCGTTATTTGGTGCTGATGCGATTTTATATATCAGCATTAATAGATGGGACGCGCGGTATATATTCTTGGCTACGACAATAACAGTAGAACTCACCTATGAGATCAAAGACGGTAAAACGGGCGATACGTTATGGATTGACTCCCGGAGAGTGCAATACACACCCCAAAGTGCATCTGGAGGGAATCCGTTGGCTGATTTAATTGTGGATGTAGCTATAGCCGCCATTGAAAAAGCAGCTCCCAACTATATGCCTCTGGCCAAACAAGCCAATATGCAGGCTTTTACTTATCCAGGTCCAGGAATTCCTCCGGGACCGTATTCCCATAAATAATATTGTTATATGAGATGTCTTGTGACCGGTGGAGGTGGGTTTTTGGGGTCAGAAATGACCCGCCAACTCATAACTAAGAATTATCAAGTTAGAGTGTTGCTCAAAGAGCAAGAGAACACTCTCAATTTAAATGGGATTGATTGTGAAATTATTTACGGTGACATTCGTGATAAGAAGAAGCTGACAGAGGTTGTACGCGGGGTTGATTATGTATTTCATACGGCATCGGTCTACGACACGGTGCCTTTTTATTTGAAGAATCCGAGAGACTTATATGATATTAATGTGGAAGTCACCAGAAACATCTGTGAAGCCTCTTTGCAGGCCAATATAAAGAAGCTCATCTATACAGGTTCAACGGCAGGTGTGGGTTTGCGCGATGATAAACAGCCTGCAGATGAATCCATCAAATTGAACCATTTGAACAAACGATCGCATTATGAAAAATTTAAGGCCATGGCCGAAGAGATCGCTCTTTCGTATCAGGAGCGCGGATTATGGGTTGTTTCGGTCAATCCCAGTTTTTTGATAGGTGCCGGTGATATCAGGCCGACACCGACAGGAGAAGTTATTGTCAAATTTTTGAATCGTCAATATCCCTGCTATTTTGATGCCATCCTGTGTCTTTCTGATGTAAAAAGCGCAGCTAAAGCCCATATTGCCAAATTTCCTAATTCTTACCACTAAGTGATCATAATTCGTTACCACCGGA
>CAZKUL010000271.1:0-1913 GCA_964555945.1 uncultured Planctomycetales bacterium | reverse complement strand
ACAAGAATATCCCGGTTAAAAAACGTTCTTAGCGGTTCTAATTCGGAGTTTGGGTTAAAAGTGCCCTCTATTTGACCTTCATCCCTTTATATGTTATAAATTAAACTAGGGGGTGAATGTGTTATTGCGTAAGAACGGGATGACCTTAATGGAGACTGTCGTTGTCTTGATCATTATCGGCATTGCCGCGGCTTTCTTTTTTCCCAATTTTACCGCTCCCACCGAACAAGCAAGGGCATCAAACGTCCGCAATAACTTATTGGCCATTTACACCGCGCAGCAGAATTACAATGCCAATTATAGCGGATATTGCTTGTCTGGTTCAGCTCCGACACCCGCATGCGCTGCGCAACTTCCAGCAGACCCTAATTGTGGTGATACCTTAGCCGCGCTCGCTTGTAATTTGTCTGTCAATATTCCAGATGATGGCACTTATCTGTATTCATGTGGAGCGGGTATCTGCACGGCTACAAGGACTGCCGCTACTGCACCCTACAATACAATGGTCCTGACTTTGACTGCCCCTGTTGTTTTAAGTGGAAGCGGAACGCTCAACCCCGTATGCAACCTGACAAAGACATGGTGTCCTTAATGTTTATGCGAAAAAGAAATTTAAATAATAGAGCGTTTTCCCTTCTTGAAATCCTATTGGCCGCGGTCATTTTTATTGTTTCCATTGGGGGCATTTTTGCCACTCTTAACTCGGTTCGTGGGCCTGTGGCCAGCAAGGAAAACGCCCTTGCCGCTGCTATTTTGGGTAAACAGGTGCTTGAGGCCCTGCGTTCCCAGGTAAGTTATCGAAACTATGCGCCGCCTGCGTGTTCATCGATCAGCGCGTGCCCGGATTTTTCTTTAGAATTGGGGGTCCATGCTGTGACGATGCCGTATAGCTTACCCAATGGACAACAGCTTATCATGCCGGCAAACTTGATCCCATTTAACCCTCCAGGTAATGTGAGTGGTGTGGGTACACTAAGTTATAGGGTGACATGTGCGCCAAATGGTAGTACCAATATAGCTATTTGCAAAGAAACAATGGCCCGTAAGGTGGCTTTAACCATTTGCGTAGATGCAGCTTGCTAGGATCTCTTATGAAGATTATTTTTACTAATAAAGCTTTTACTTTAATCGAGTTGATTGTGGCCCTGTCACTGCTGAGTGTCATTTTTTTGGGCATATTATCCATTAATATTGTTCTTAACAATAATAATCAGGATTATGGGCAGAAATATATAGTTAAATCGCAGACACAGGCTACACTAAATCATATTTTAAATAATGCATCTCTTGCGGTTGGGAGCAACACCCAAATAGTGCCGCCTTTTAAAGATACTGGAATTTTAATTGGAGGTACTTGCACAGGGACATCATGTGGTGATTTGGACCTGACGGATGTGGTCAATAATCCTAATACATTTTGCATCCATCAGCCTGTTGACAACTCTCCTGGTGATAACAGCAATATAATAAATTCTACGACGACGGACATTTGGTTATGTTATACCTATTATGGCCCGGCAACGGCTAGCAGTGCAACGGCAGGTCCAGATCAAATTTGGTATTGTACGATGCCATTTACCTATAATGGCACCTCCCAGAGAGGCGCGGGCAGTTGTAATCCCACACTATATCCAGCCATTAATTCTGGGCCAACATTTTTAGGAACGGCCTTTAGCATTTCTACAGTGCCCGTTGGATCAACTTTTCCTCAGTCTCCCTACTTAAGCGCCACAAATGGACAATTACTATTCTCTATTACTATTCAAAACTGTCTCAATGATTTAACTCCACCCGGAACTTGTACGGGCAGCGGAACGACAGACTCCGCTAATAATCCCCAAATTCAGCTCACTGGAAGTGTCATTCCGCAGCAGGAGAGCATCTAGGTCAATGGAAACCAGCATATAAAGAAA
>CAZKUL010000270.1:0-1927 GCA_964555945.1 uncultured Planctomycetales bacterium | reverse complement strand
CTGACGCTGCCCTCCAGAAAGTTGGGATGGATAACGGTCCCCTACCCAATCGAGCTGAACCAAGCTCAGCAAGTCTTTGACCTTGGCCTTGATTTTATCATCAGAGAGACGCACTCGCTTTGCCTGAACCCGCAAACCAAAAGCAATATTATCAAAAACCGTCATATGACGAAAAAGCGCATAATGCTGGAAAACAAAACCTACATTACGATCTTTGATTTTCTTATCACTCGCATCTTTTCCATAAAATAGAATTTCACCAGAATCTGCGCTTTCCAAGCCTGCGATAATACGAAGAAGCGTTGTTTTACCGGAACCTGACGGGCCTAAAAGAGCTATGAGCTCACCTGTCTCAACCTTTAGGCTCACATCATTTAGGGCATTGAAAGTATCAAATGTCTTTATTATATTTTTAACCTCAATACTCATCTCAAGGGGCCCTTTCTTTACGCACAGCCTTTAATTCAGCCCTGAAACGAAACTCCACCAGGGATTTGATCACCAAAGTAAACAATGCCAAAAATGCCAACAAAGACGCAGCGGCAAAAGCAGCCGTAAAATTATAGTCGTTATACAAAATCTCAATCTGCAGCGGTAATGTATTGGTTAAGCCTCTAATATGACCAGAAACTACAGAAACCGCTCCAAATTCACCCATAGCCCGGGCATTACACAAAATAACTCCATATAAAAGACCCCACTTAATATTAGGAAGCGTGATATACCAAAATGTTTTCCAGCCGCTGGCTCCAAGTGTAATTGCCGCCTCTTCTTCATCATTACCTTGGGCTTTCATGACTGGTATTAATTCACGGGCTACCATTGGAAAGGTAACAAAAATTGTTGCTATAATAATGGCTGGTGGTGCAAAAATGATCCTCCAGCCATGATCCCGAAGCCAAGGGCCAAACAAGCCCTGTAATCCAAAAAGTAAAACAAATACCAACCCGGAAATGACCGGTGAAACGGACAACGGCACATCAATTAAAGTTAATAAAATATTCTTGCCACGAAAGTCAAATTTTGCGATGGCCCAGGACGCGGCAACGCCAAACACCAAATTTAAAGGTACAGCAATTAAAGCGGTTATTACCGTTAATTTGATAGCGGCAACGGTATCAACATCGGTCAATGAATTAAAATAATAAGCGATACCTTTTTCTAAAGCAGTGGCAAATACAATAAACAAAGGTAAAAAAATAAAAAGAATCAAATAAAACATGGCAATACCGATCAAAGTACGACGGACTATTGGGGATTCTGTACGCGCTAATGACATAATTAATTCATCCCGATCCGTTTAGAAGCCCACCATTGGGCCAAGTTTGTAATTGCCAATAAAATAAATGATACGATTAACATAACCAGAGCGATGGCCGTGGCCCCACTATAATCAAACTGCTCTAACTTAGTAATGATCAGTAAGGGCGCTATCTCCGTTTTGCCAGGCATATTGCCGGCAATAAAAACAACAGAACCATACTCTCCGATTGTTCGAGCAAAAGCCAGACTAAAACCTGTTATCACCGATGGAAGAACTGCCGGAAATATAACACGCATGAATATTTGAAGACGCCCGGCCCCCAAACTTGAAGCCGCATCTTCTATTTCAGGATCTATTTCCTGCAATACAGGTTCAATCGTGCGGACAATGAACGGTAAACCAATAAAAATCAAAGCTAAAACTATACCTGTCCAGCTATAAGCAGATTGTATACCGATCTTGTATAGAAATTGTCCTAACAACCCATTGGATGAATACAATGTTGTCAACGCGATTCCCGCTACCGCTGTTGGTAAGGCGAATGGGAAATCAATAAGAGCATCTACGATTTTTTTGCCCGGAAAACTATACCGCGCCAACACCCAAGCTATTAAGAATCCAAAAAAAACATTGATAAAAGAAGCAATAAAAGCTGCCCCGAAG
>CAZKUL010000269.1:0-1945 GCA_964555945.1 uncultured Planctomycetales bacterium | reverse complement strand
CCAAATACTTTGATCAAATCTTAGATGCCGATTTGATTGTCCAGGCAGGAGCGCCTGTTTATTGGTTAAATGAACATCATAATAGCTCAATGGCAGAATGGGCAAAACCATTCTGGTATGACAGGATTGCGCATATTTATCAAAAGATCCCTATCATTAATATTGCTGCCGGGTCATGTTTAGCATATAGGGATGGTCCTGAAAATATTATAAATCATCCCCAAACTTCCCAATTTATCAAAGATATTCATAAATTCTGTATTTTTACAACAGTACGGGATAAATTAGCAAATGAAATTTTAAATAGCTTAGAATTAAAGAACTATTTAATACCCTGCACGTCAATCTTTGCTAAGGACAGCATTGGTTTAAAACCGCAAAAGCCAGAGTTTTTCTTTTTAAATTATATGGAACTTGGAGGCCATTATACTTTTGGTCAAGAATTTAATAAGGACCTTTGGCCTGAGAGGATTCTGGAAGTTTATGCTTTAGCTAAAAGACAATTTCGAGTGAAATGGGTTTGTCATAATGTTCAGGAAATAATGGAAGTTAAAAGATTAGGTATTGAGGATAAGGAGATATTCCATTCAAAAAGTTATTTCGATTATATAGAACTTTATTCCAAAGGAGTAGGGGGGTTATTTAACAGGGTTCATGGTGCTATGATGCTTGCCAGTTTTGGCCGGAAACCTTTTGTGGTAGGAACGGACAGCAGGGTTAGAATGGCGGAATTAATCGGCATACCAACAGAATTTATTGGTGATATAACCAAGTTCAGCGCTAATGAAATATTCAATACAATTACAAATGATGCAGATCAATTTGCAAAGCAGATAAATGAAACATTAAAAAAAGCAGAAGCTGAATATGATTTATTAATAGCAGGTATAAATAAAAAAGAGCCATCAGCCTTTTATGAACGAGAAAATTCTTATAATCCGTCCTGACGCCATCGGAGATTTCATTATATTTTCTGCAGTCTTGGAAGAATATAAAGAACTATTTCCTGGATTTAAAATTGATCTTTTATGTCATCCAAAGGTCAAAGATATTGCTATAGCAATCCCATGGATCAATAAGGTCTATAGTCTTAATATCTTTAGGTTAAATCATAAAAAATATTATCCTTATTTGGCCTCTACTTTGGTTAGTCTTAATTTAAATCGATATGACAAGATTATTTATCCGGTATATTCGCCAGTGAAAGAAGCTGATGATTTAATTAAGTTAATTCGAGCCAAGGAGAAGATTGCCTTTGATGGGGATACTTGCAATTATCCAGCTAATGACCTGAACATCCGTAAGAGTATTTATTCTTCGATTATTGATGGTGATCAGAGGGCTAAAGGTGAATTTGATAGGAATGCTGAATTTATTCTCAAATTAGGTTCAAGCATTCAAGGTGAATTTAAAACAAAATTCTGGTTTTTGTCTTCTGATGTGGCTAAGGCCGAACGATTAATGCGGCAGGAAGGTTTAATTGAAAAGAAGTACGTGTGTCTGTTTCCAGGAGCTGGGGCAGAAATTAAATATTGGAATTCTCAGAATTGGATTGAACTGATTAAGGAATTGCTTAAGTCCTATTCCGAATACGACATTGTTTTGCTAGGTTCAGGGAATGATTTAAAGCCTATTGATCAAATTTTAACTGAATTTCAGGATCAAAAAAAAATTATTAATCTTTATGGTAAGACAGACGTTCGACTCTTAGCTAAGATTATAGAAAAATCCGTTCTGTTAGTAGGAATGGATACCGGGCCTATCCACATAGCCGCTGCCGTAAATACGCCTAACATATGCATCATTGGTGGCGGGCATTTTGGGCGGTTTTATCCTTATGGTGATTTAAGCCGAAACAGGATTGTTTACCATAAAATGGATTGTTACGGCTGTAATTGGAAATGTATCTATGATGTGACGAAATGTATTAAGGAAATAAGTGTTG
>CAZKUL010000268.1:0-1946 GCA_964555945.1 uncultured Planctomycetales bacterium | reverse complement strand
CACATCAGTCCCGCCAACCGTGAAATTCTGGTTGGGATATTGATGGCCCTTTGGGATAAAGGCCATTGGGACAGCAATAAGGACTTCATTTACCGGTTGTTTCCGCAGATCCAGGGAGACAGGGACCTGCTGAATGAATTAGACGCCATTGTCCAATCTGACAGGAACCTCATGCAGAAGTTAATGTATTTTTTTGCGCTTTTAGAAAAGAAAAATATCGCATTCCAGGAAAAGTATAAAGAATTTTATTCGGTCATCCGTTTTCTGAAGGCCTCTGAGTATTTATTTTCCGACGCAATTATAGAAAAGATAAGGGCGCGTTTTTTTCCGTCTGATATCATTGAATTGATGGGCCGCTCGAGCCCCATTACAGAAGCAATCCAAAGGGAGTTGGCCCAGGTCCAGGCCCCTGAAGTGACGACAACAGCTGAAGGTTTACGTGTGACACTAAGACGGGAAACCTTGGTGCAAACCTTTGATGCCTTAACAAGTTTTAAAGAATCTTCTTTTTGGCCTGCAATCACGACCCCCTACCCGCAATTGAACCGTATCGTAGATTTAATGATAGGGTTTATCGGCCAATGCATCGCACAAAACCGGGATTTTGAATTTTTCATCCCGCGGGATAAAATGCCCGTCTATGGCGACATTAGGAATGACGTCCAATTATTACTTGGCCTCATTCAACAAGGGAATTTCTCCCTCTCAACCTTGATGGGGGCCCTGCCTGCAATAGGACGGATCATGTCAAAATCAGATGATATAATTAAATTCGTATTAGAACAAGGCATCTCGAAAGATGATATTATTAAATATGTCAGGCAGCATGTTGGTACCCAAGCGGCAGATCATCTTAACCGGTTCTTGTCTGAAAGAGGA
Organism: uncultured Planctomycetales bacterium; assembly: GCA_964555945.1. Taxonomy (GTDB): domain Bacteria; phylum Omnitrophota; class Gorgyraeia; order Zapsychrales; family Fredricksoniimonadaceae; genus JABDGZ01. The sequence goes on along the minus strand of CAZKUL010000268.1, from coordinate 1,067 downwards.
TTTGATAAGGCGATGAATGTGTGGGCAATTGATGATAAGAAAACGGGCGGTATTGATCTGACTTCTGACAAAGATTTCTTAGTCCAAAACGATGGTAAGGAAATCAAATTTCATATTGATCCGTTCATGCTTGAGCAAATACAAAAGTTCCCAGGCTTAAAAGTAAGTAAAATTATTATCCAACCGCTTAAAAGCCTTCCGGCTTTTCTAGGACTAAACCAATCCCAGACTGAAGCGTACTTAGCAGCATCTACTTAGATCATCACCTAGGTTATTAAAATCCTGAGGCGAAGCCGAAGGGTCTAAAGACGTCTTGAGATTCTTCGTTGCTATCTCTCCTCTAGAATGACGAATTTCTATCTATGCGCATTCTTAAAAACCACAAAAATGGCTAAAATAGTAAATATAGTATAAACTTTCCGTATATGCAAAAGTATCTAAATCTAAGGCATATAATATGCCGATGGCTTATTTCTGCCTTTTTACTCAATTCTTCGGGGCCTATACCAGCTGTCCAGGCTCAGATTGATCCCGTGCCATTTATGCCAGTGCCCGGGATTATGGTGAATTTAAGCCCTGAATACACGCCTGCCTATTTGAAGGGCATTGTCATCCATCCCAAAGAACCCCTTAAATTTGACTTTATCATTTATAAAGGCGATAAACCTTTAAGTGATGCTCAAAAAAGGGAAGAATATACCAAACTTACTAAATACTTTTTAGCCTCGCTTGCTATTCCTGATGAGGATCAATGGGTCAATCTCTCACCTTATGAAAAAGACCGTATTATCAAGGATGACTTCGGCAAAACAGAAATGGGTCGTGACCTCTTGGCCCAGGATTACATGCTAAAGCAAATCACCGCTTCTTTGATCTACCCGGAAAATAATTTGGGCAAGAAATTTTGGAACAAGGTCTACGCCCAAGCCCAAAAGCAATACGGCACAACCAATATCCCCATCAATACTTTCAATAAAGTCTGGATCCTCCCCGATGACGCTTTGATTTATGAGAAAGGGAACACTGCCTATATTCTGAAGAATCATTTGCGGGTCATGTTGGAAGAA
>CAZKUL010000267.1:0-2009 GCA_964555945.1 uncultured Planctomycetales bacterium | reverse complement strand
TTGATGTCATAACACAAAATAAAGATCCAGAAACCCTCGAAGGCCTCTTACCCAACGCAATTGCCATATATTCACTGGAAACAGCTTTAAAAACCCTGGAAACTCTTAAAGACTTAAACAATAGGGGGGATTGTTGGGAATTGAATGATTTTCATCTGGTTTTGATTTATGATGCGCTGGATTATTATTGTTACGGGATCAATGAAATTGATCAAGAATGGGTAAGATCTTACGCCAGCAACAAGGGCGTCGTAAGAATTGATTTCAATGATCTGGTCAATAAATATTTTCCGCAACCGGATTTTTAATATTTCAAAGAAACATTTGATCAAAAGAACATCAATTTTCGTGAAGAAATAAACCCTGCAGTTTGGAAAATAGTCAATAGATTAAGAACCACCCAAGAAGAACTCGAACCAAAATTAATTATAAAATCGTCAAATGTGAACAAAGGAAGATTAAAAAAATATTCTTCAGAATCAAAAGTATTTTCTGATTCTTTGTTGTCATAGATTTTCATTTTTAAAAGCAGATTCAGATGTAATAAGGACCTTTTATGGCAAAAGCCAAAAGGTACAAAGGGAGAGTATGAAACAATTTATTCTGACAGTGCTGGTATTTCTTATTTGGAGCAGTTATTCAATGGCAAAAGTCCGGGAAGTAGTCTATGACGGCAACGAAATATATGTGTACGTTAATAAAGACCATGTATCAGCTCTTATTTTTCCTGAGCCGATTAACGGGGTAATCAGGGGATTTGGTGCTGACAGCTATGTTATCCAAAGAAGTGACAAAAAACCTAATACATTGGAATTGATGCCAACGGATACTGAAGTCGCTGAAATGACCGTCAGTGGAAATTCTGGGGAAGAATATGCTCTTAGATGTATAAGGAAAGATGATTTTGATACCAAGCTGACTATCTCCACCATAGGGCAAGCGAATAAAGATGTCGATTTAATCAATGAGAACCTGGTCACGGAAAATTCCCAGAATACAGATAAACAAGATGTAAAAGTAATAGTTCCAACAAAGGATATTCAGCCTGAAGAAACGATAGAAAAGCAACAAAATGCTAAACCTCCATTGATTCTTCCTTCAGGGCAAGTGCCTACTTCACCAGATCATGATAGCGGGGTAAAAGTTTCGGACCTTCCGGCAGCCCTAAATCTTAAAATAACACTTAAGGGTAATGATCTGCCCCTTAAGATCTATTTTTCCACTATATCTGAGGCGACAGGATACAATTTTATTACAACCCCTGAAATTGACTCCCAGAAAACATCAATTAATCTTGAAAATATTGAGGTTTGGCGGGCATTAAAGAGCCTCCTTTATAAATTCGGTTACGGCTTTAAGGTCTCCCAAGAGGATTTGATCATCACCGAGACAGAAACCAGGATCTTTAATATAACGATGCCTGCGGTTGATCAAACATTTACAGACGAAACTTCCAATGAATCCTTTGCGGACAGTAACAATAACAACAATACCGGTTCAACAATCAACCAGCAGGACCAGAATATAAAGGTAGGAACAAAGATTTATTACGAAAATTCATCTCCCAAGCTTTCGTTATGGACTGACTTAGAAAACAATGTCAAATCCATGATAACCCCCAACATAGGCAGCTATTCCATTAATAAGGTGAGCGGTTCAATTATTGTGACCGATAAGCCCCAAATATTAGACAAAATAGAAGACCTGGTATCAACCATAAATGAAAGTTTAAGCCGCCAGCAGAGCTTTGAGATCCAGATCATTGAAGTTACTTTAAATAATGATTATGAAACAGGTATTGATTGGAATGCGATAGCTACAGGAATCAAGGGAATTAACAATATCACAGCAAGTACGAATTTCTTAGCCCAAGGATTTTTAACTGGTCAACTCTTGAGTTTAGCGGCAACTGGACCCAGCACTACCAGTGGGACGAGTAAGAGTGGGGTTTCAATGCTGCTTAAAGCATTGGACTCCATGGGAAGCGTAAATGTTGTCAGTAGGCCCTC
>CAZKUL010000266.1:0-2047 GCA_964555945.1 uncultured Planctomycetales bacterium | reverse complement strand
TATATCTCGCCCCAACATGAATATTTTCGCTGGGTGGCCCTGGGACTTTTTACGGCGGCGGTCATTTCTGACATTATTGATGGTTATATCGCCCGCACCCGGGGACAGAAAACTAAGGCCGGTGCCATTCTTGATCCTTTGGCCGATAAAATGCTCTTGATCAGCGCTTTTATTTGTTTGTATATCAAAAGAAGCGCTTTTATAGACATTCATTTTCCGTTATGGTTTGTGGTGGCCATCATCAGCCGGGACATCATGTTGTTGCTCGGTTCCATGATCGTGCAATTGACGACCGGAAAATTGGATATTGAAGCCAACCGCTCAGGCAAATTGACCGCGTTTCTGCAAATTGTATGCGTGATGGGGGTCTTATTGCAGTTGAAATTTACTTTTGTTTTCTGGTATGTGGCGCTGGTGGCTACTTTTGTTTCCGGTATCATCTACATCAAGGAAGGGATAAAAGCGATCAATGAATCTACTCTATCTAGCCATTAGCGCGCTTTTGGCCTACTTGATCGGGTCTATTCCCGTGGCTTATATTTTTGGCCGTCTGCTTAAAGGGCTTGATATTCGCGAGCACGGCTCCGGTAATATGGGCGCCACTAATGCCTTTAGGGTTTTGGGCAAAGGCCCAGGCACCTTGGTTTTAATCTTGGACATAATCAAAGGGATTATTCCGGTAACGCTGCTGGCCAATGCCTTTGGCCTGGGAGACGCCCTGTCGTTGGTCATTATAGCGGTGGCAGCCGTGGCAGGCCATAATTGGACCATTTTCTTAGGGTTTAAAGGGGGCAAAGGCATGGCCACAAGCCTTGGTGTTTTGATTGGGCTTGCCATCCAATTTCAGGTGTTGAGAATTATTTTGCTACTGGTAACGTTAACATGGCTGGTTCTTTTTCTTTCTTTGGGCTATGTGTCCCTGGCTTCAATAGTCGCGGCAGTCGTATTTCCTGTGCTGACAGTGGTTTTCTTGGAACCATTTCCCTTGATCCTCATGTCCATTATTCTATGCGTTTTCATCGTCTTTCGCCATAGGTCCAACATTAAACGCCTTGTCCGCGGCCAGGAAAACCGCGTTTCCTTCCCCTTTCGCAAGCGTCCTTAAAGAGCTTCCCCCTCTTTTTCATTAATGGGGGTGCAGGGTTGTCCTTTATTTCTTTATTTTTAATAATTTTCTACAACGCATAATATCCCATCAATTTTCTCCGTCGCTGTACCTATAAGATAGCGCTTTCCCCAAAGCAGCCAAACGCCCTTGTTTTGTCCCCCTGGCATGGTACACTTCGTTTAGAGGCTTTAAGGAGAGTTAAACGAGAGGGAGACACCCATGGATTTTAAGGATACGGTATTGACAGGCAAGGAATCGCCTATGCGTGACATTCTTCATAAAACGACAGGGATCTTACAAGGCAGGGGGAAAGTCATCACCCTGCGCGAGCACGCGGAAGAAAAAGAATGCGTGACCGATGTGCGAAAGAATTTCATTTATATCGCCACTGAGGCCCAGAGTGAAGAGGAGCAATCCGTACCGCAAGTGCATATTGAAAAGTCTTTTGATAGCGCCCACCGGGATGAGAAATTTTCATTCCGGGTCAAGGGCTTCTTTTACGTCAATCACAGCCGGCGCCTTATGAAGGTCGCCTACTGCCACACCTTAAGGATCAAATTACACTGGAAAGTCAAAGCCGCTTCTCCCAAGAAGACCGTGACTATGGCCTAGGAACCAAACTTTGTCACTCTTCCTTCCCGAATCCCGCATTTCTTCGCGGGGTTCATTTTTTCGCCAACCGAGGGTATCACGCGAGTCCCAACCACTTCTGGCATAGATAGTATATATATGCTATCCTTTGCTTATGCTTAATAATCTTTATCCAAGACATAGCGTATGCCTAGGGCTTATTTTTGCCTTTTTTGTTAATACAATTGGGCCTGGGGGTTCCATTTATGCCCAAATTGATCCTCTGCCGTTTATGCCGGTGCCTGGGGTAATGGTGCCTTTAAGCCCTGAATTTACGCCTGCCTATTTAAAGGGGATAGTGATCCATCC
>CAZKUL010000265.1:0-2058 GCA_964555945.1 uncultured Planctomycetales bacterium | reverse complement strand
TTCAGATGAATTTGCGTTAAAGATTGCATTATGGACTATTAAAAATATGCAGGATCCTTCAGGATATTTTTATTACAGGGAAAATAAAACTCATACAAACAAGATATCATTTATGAGATGGTCTCAAGCCTGGATGTTTTTAGCGCTCTCTTTAGCATTAAACCTGTTAAATGAAAAAGAATTAAATAACTCACTAGCCTAAGCAGAATAAACAATTCATATCCTTCAAAAATTGAGAAAAATGACATCAAGCTTAGTTAAATTATGCAGCCGCTGTATTTTGGATAATTCAATTGAAGATATTTGGTTTGATAATGATGGTAAATGCAAATATTGCTACATGCATGATGAAATGGAGAAAATACATCCGCTAAATGATAGGGGGAGGCATGAATTGGAAAAGCTGATAGAAAAAATAAAAGCAGACGGCAAAAATAAAAAATATGACTGTATAGCGGGTGTGAGCGGCGGACGTGACAGTACCTATACTCTTTATAAAGCTGTTGAATTTCCGGACAGGGTTTTGCTCCCTTTAGGAAATCATCCGCAGTCATATACGGAATTTTCTTAGGTTTACGCTTCATTTAATATTGTTCATCATTCCAAAGTTTCTGAGCCTCAACCTCAGTCATTTCCTTTTTCGAAATTAAGATAGCATAAGAATCTCCACCCGTATTGATATTATAAGCATAAAGCCCAAACTTGGGTAATTGTTTTATAAGATCTTTTATCATTTCACCCGGATTCTTCCAATCACAATGAGCGATAAAGAAATCAGCTGCCATAATTTACCTTTATGTTTTGGAAATAAAACTGGGTTTGGACTATCTTTGCTGCTTAAGTCAACAAAGAAAGATTAAAATAGTTAGATTGTGTCTTGATACCTGAGTCTTGTATTTTGTGACGATTGTGTTTTGTGCCTTGAATACAAGGTCGGTATCAGGATGTCCCGTTAGGGATTCATAATGTACTACTTCAACCCTTGTCGTCCTCACCCAGTTTAGCGGTTAATTCAACTCAATGTCCGGAATTACAATCTCTGTTACATGGTTGTAACTTTCGATTTCACTTTGGATTTTGTCAATCTGTGCCTTACAGTCATTGATCAGTTTGGTTTGGTTAACCTTGCGGATAACAGCAGTATTGAATGCCCACTTTTCCTCCCCATAGCCCTTAACTGGACCATAGGTGACAGGAATTGAGCCATAGTATACAGCATCATCCTTGAGCTCTGCAAGAAGGAGAATCTTGCCACGAATTGGCTCGCTTGCCTTCCAAAGCAAGAGCTTAAGGTTAATCAGGGCAGTCTTTAACTCAGCCCGTTTAGCCATTGCCTTGTCAATATCAACGCCATCACGATCAGGGACTTCATCCTTTTCCTGAACAACCATTGAGTTGTAGGTTTGGATATTGCCCCCGACTGTTCCGATAGCCTCGATAAGACGCTTCTTGAAAACCAAGGCTACTGCAAGTGACATTTTCATCGCTGAGACTCCTTTTGTTTTTGTTGTAAGGCTTTAAAAGATACAGGGGGAACTAACTTAGCGACTTCCGACTCCCATCCATCATAACCGATCATACCTTTCACGAAACTTGACGAAACTTCTGCCAATTCCCGTGGAGGCATTAAGAAAACTGTTTGAATTTCTGGTGAAATATCAGAGTTAACATTCCTCATTGCTCTTTCGTATTCGTAATCAGCACCTGTCCGAATTCCCCGGAGAAGATACGAGCAATCCAACTTTTTCGCTATTTTTACAATATATTCATGTGGAACATGAACAACATTAATATTATCTAAAGAAAATCGGCAAGTGTTTTCAATTATAGAAAACCTTTCTTCTAGACTAAATAAGCATTTTTTATTTGGATTATCACCAATAACAATTATTAAGCCTTCAAATAAACGAGAACCCTGCTCAATCATCCAACGATGACCACTTGTAAGAATATCAACCGAACCACACTACCGTGCATTTCTCGTCATTTTAAAACTCTTGTCTTAATAATATACTTAACTTTTCCTCTTGAACAATTCATTTCTTTTGCTATTTGTCT
>CAZKUL010000264.1:0-2059 GCA_964555945.1 uncultured Planctomycetales bacterium | reverse complement strand
CCCCATTAATGATAATTGTTATTTTGGTAGGTGTGAAAAAAGGAACGTATTTTCAACAGCCCCCTGCTCTGCCCCCCGGCAGTATGATTAACAAACTCTTTTAAACAGCCCCGTTTTAGGAACCAATACAAAACAGCCATTGATCGCCGTTCTATACGGTTTCCATGATTTACTTCCCTAAAAAGCACTTAGGAAATCGCCCAAAACGCTCAATTGCCTGTTTATGACCTTATTTCCATAATATCAGATGTTATTCCATATAATATGACAGATATTTCCGTATAATATGATTAATACCTAGTTATAAGTAGCCTTTGGAATACATTAGTATCAGATATTTCCATATTTCCTAAGTCATAAGTTTCCATATGTAAGCATGTTTCCATAGCTATTTCCATATTAATATCGTTAATTTTTCAATCTAGCATTCCCACAGGAAATATGAAATATCGGATGATTCCATGTGTGGAGTACTCAATTGAAGGAACTATACAAGGCGCTTCCATATGTACTTCCGCACAAAAATGAAATACGGATGGTTAATATCCGATAACTACATCGGATATCTAACAAAAAACATTTGACAAATTTCCTAAATGATGTTAACATCTGTTATCTTAATTTTGAAGGTCAAACAAAGCTTGGAGGATTTCGATGGCAGACGATCCAAAAATAATAAACAAAGATGGTCAAGAATATTGTTCTTTACCAGATGGCTCCCAAGCTCTTCTTGAAAATGAGATCATCAATGACCCGCGCTGGATCAATGTCCAGCAAGCTGAATCTACATTAAAAATAGGGGACAGGCAAATAAGAAATCTGGCAAAAAAATATAACTGGGATAAGAAGTATGCCTATGTCAATAAAAAGCCGGTGGCCTATTATCTAAAATCCCAGCTCGAAAATTTCCAGCGTAGCAGGGTCACTGAAATTATTACTCCAACTGCCCAAGCTGAGAGCCTTCCAAAAGAGGAGGGGGCGACTACAGAAACGGGGACCGGACAGAGTTTGATCACTAAACACACCCTTGAAGAAATTGATACCGTTGTTAAAAAGCTTCAGCCTTACATAGGAGATTTTTTAGAAACTTACAAAAAGAACCAAGAGCGGATCATAATCTTAGAGGAAACAAAATCAACCGCGGAAAAGACCGCCGTATTTTGGAAAACAACGGCCATCTGGATTGGGGTCGGAGGATTGATCGCTTTTATTGCATGGTTTAAGGCGGACCAGATAAATACCGGCTTAAACAGAACAGCTGGAGATCTGTCCAGCCAATACCAAAATACCCAGCAAGAACTTTACAATACCAAACTATTATTGACCCAAAAAGAAGATGAAGTCGAAAGGCTTAAAACCGTGCAAAATAACAGTCAATCTGTAAATGCCGCTGTGCCGGAAAGGAAGTAGATTATGAATAAGCCTATCAATGAAGTCATTGACCAGATCATCAAACAGAGGGACGTTTCCCTGGAGCAGATAGCAGGGGAGATAGGTGTTTCCTCAATGACAGTTTACAGGTGGCAAAGAGGGCAGGCGAAACCTAAATCAAGGATAGTCCTCAGGGCTTTAACGGAATATATTAACCGTTCTTCTAAGAATTAACATGAACGAAAAACCCTTGTATACACTGATCCCCAACAAAGCCCTTGATGCCTTAATGGAAAAAGAACATAGCAATGCCGCGGTGCTGGTTTACCAAGTATTGTGCCGGCACTACAATCTAAAAAGTCAGCAATGCTGGCCAAGCCTTAATACGATAGCTAAGCTGTCCGGTTTGGATAAAAGGAATGTCAGCAGATCTTTAAAAGCACTATCTTCCTCAGGTATGATATTAAGAACCCAAAGTAAAAGTACAAACAACTCCTTTGATAGAAACACCTACTATTTACCGCACTATTTGTCTTTCCAGATTGAAAGTCTTCAATCAGAAAAGAAATCATCCGCCAATACAAAAGCTCTAAAAGAACTTAGGGAACTTGAGCATTTTATACTTAAATCCATTACAGATGGTAGGGGCACATTGTCCCTAGGTAGTGGCAATATGCCCCTAGGTAGG
>CAZKUL010000263.1:0-2079 GCA_964555945.1 uncultured Planctomycetales bacterium | reverse complement strand
CATTGAAAGTCTATAATATGCTGGGTCAGTAAGTCGCCACTTTGGGAACTGTTTATCAGGCGGCAACTACCTATCATGTTAATTTCAATGCTGCAGGCTTGGCGAGCGGCGTGTACTTGTATGAACTAGGAACAGGAAACAATGTCAGCACCAAGAAAATGATCTTGATGAAATAACTTTCTGGCATTTTCTTGTTTCTTGTACCATTCAAAGCCCCGGTTCAGCCGGGGCTTTGAATTAAACGAGGAGGGAACGAATTCTGTTTTCTAAACTTATTACAAAATAATCCGGTACTCGTTTCTGCTATTGGCTTCTATTTTCTTCCTCTTTATTTTTTAAATTTGATTTTCCTGGCAGGATATTGATGATGTACAAATGGAGCTATTAATGAAATTAACAAAGTATCTGTTTCTCATCGTATTCTTTTTTGCATTCCTAGGTCGTGCGCAAAATAAGCCAAATGTAATCGACGGTAATAAGATAGTAGCCACGATAGGTCAAGAGTATTTGGTAACTCTAAAGGACTTGAGGCAATATATAACTGACTGGAGGTACCAGTATAAGTTTCATAACAAATCCGATATTTCTAGGAATGCATTAAAAGGTTTGATATCAGATCGATTAAGAGTTTTTGATTTTTTTGATAGACGATTAAATGAGAATCAAGAATTAATGGGGAGAGCTCGTCGCGTTATTAATAATGAATTGATGAACGTATTCTTTGACAAAAATTTTGTGGAAAAGTATGCTAATGAAAAAACTGCAGCCGAAGCTTATAAAGAGATGGATAAGGAAATTATTTGTACCGATATAACATTGCCGATACCTGCAGATCCGACAAAAGAGCAGCTTGACTCAATAAAAACAATTGCATTAGGAATAAAAACCAGCCTTAGTAAGGATGGTGATATAGAGAGCATCATAAAATACTATTCGTTAAAGAATATCAAAATTAATGATAAAAGGAAGGTGACTTGGTCGGAAACTATGATTGACCCGCTTGCGGGTGTCATTTTTAAACTTCAAAAAGGACTCACCCTGGCCATAGAATCAGCGGATGGTTTTCACATCGTAAAGGTACTGGATATTAATAAAACAAAATTGGAACCGTTTGAAAAAATAAAAGATAACATAGTGTCACAGCTTAAGAGTGGATACAATGAGGCATGTAAAAAAGCATATGATGACTTCAGGCGCGGACTCGTCGATAAGCGCTCGATAAAGTGGAATCAAAGCGGATTAGATCAACTTGTGAAATGGTCGTCCGAAAACGCAACGTTTTACGGAGGTGTTTATAAAGATACCATTGGCAATGCTATCCGGAATGGTAATAATTTTAAAATACTTTCCTACAAAAACGGCAAGATTGATCTAAAAGAATATCTCCGGTTGTTGGAAGAAGTTGTAGTTCTTTATCCGAATACGATGTTAGACTCTAAAAATGTTAAAGAATTCATATTAGATGCGGTCTACGATAACAACGTTATTTTGGCTGCAATAAAGAATGGCGGGGATAAAAAATTGATAAATCCTTACACGCAAGACCATGTCATAGCAGACAGGCTTCTCTATTTATACAACCAGGCAGTTATTGAAGTAAGCATACCGAAAGCGACACCGGAAGCATTAGAGAGATTCTATGAAGATCATAAAGACCCGATATTTTATCAGATAAAAAAAGCAACCATTTACGCCAGGGTCTATTCGGACAGCGCAAAGGCCGCCGAGGACATAAATGAAATTAGAAAGGGAACCCCTTTTGAAAAGGTCTCAGATGCCTGGTTGATTAAGATGTTTATCCGTGAACGCGATGGCCAGCTTAAAGCGTATAGGACTTCAGGCGGAGACTACCTTGCAAAGGCGGCATTGACATTGAGCTTAAACGAATGCGCCGGACCGATTGAATATGACGATTCTACCGAAGGAAAACAGTTTGCCGTTATTAAGTGTTTTCAGATCGAACCGGAAAAGCAGCTTACCTATGACGACGTCAAGGGTAAAAGAATAGAGGAAGAATTCAATAATTATTACCGCCGACAAATTTCAGATGAGGTCGATGCAAGGTTGAAGAAAAAATAC
>CAZKUL010000262.1:0-2083 GCA_964555945.1 uncultured Planctomycetales bacterium | reverse complement strand
CATTTTTAAAACAAAAGAAAGTGAATGTGCGATGAGTGCTAATCCTGAAATAGAAACAATTCAAATTACCATGGATAACTTAAACCAATTGAAATTTAACGCCGAAGGGTTGATACCTGCCATTGCCCAGGATTACAAGAACAATGAGGTCTTGATGATGGCCTGGATGAATATCGATTCCCTGCGGGATACATTAAAGAACGGCAAAGCGTCCTATTGGTCCCGTTCCCGCAAGAGTTACTGGGTCAAGGGAGAGACCTCCGGTCATTTTCAATTGGTGAAAGAAATTCTTTATGATTGTGACTGTGATGTGCTGTTAATGAAGGTGGACCAAATTGGTTCCGCCTGCCATACCAATAAACGGAGCTGCTTTTATAGAAAGATTTTATGAATTACTTGACTCAAGAAGAATTTCTAGAATTAAGCTCCCAAGGTAATCTTATTCCGGTGTACCGGGAAATACCGGGGGACTTGGAGACTCCGGTATCAGCCTATTACAAATTGGCAGGGCATAGCGCCTATTCTTTTTTGCTGGAATCCGTGGAGGGAGAAGAGAAGGTCGCCCGTTATTCTTTTATTGCCCGTGATCCTGAACTGGTATTCACAAGCCATGGCCACGAAGGCCGGATCCTGCGTTTGGTGAAGGGCCAACATAAGCCTGAGAAGATCTCTTTTAGCGGCTCTCCCTTATCGGTCGTGCGTGAATTGATGAAGGATTACCAGGCGGTTGAGATCCAGGGACTGCCACGTTTTTATGGCGGCATGGTTGGCTATCTCAGTTACGATTGTGTTCGTTTTTTTGAACGTTTGCCGGACGAGACCCCGGATGACTTGAAACTTCCTGACATTTGTTTGGGTCTGGCCAAGAATTTAGTAGTTTTTGACCATCGCCATCACACCATTAAAGTTGTCAGCTGTGTCTATTTAAAGAAAGAAGATGGGCGTGAAGCAAAAATTAAAAAATATAAGGCCGCCTGTAAGGTCATTGAGGCCTTGATCCGTGATTTGCAACAGCCATTGCACTTGCCGCCTCGTAAAAAGAGCCCGGGGAAAATTAAAGTGACATCCAATTGCACCCAAGCGCAATACGAGCAGATGGTAGTCCGTGGTAAGGCCCATATTAAAGCCGGGGATATTTTTCAAATTGTCCTCTCCCAGCGTTTTAAAGCTGATATCAGCGTCGATGCCTTCGAGATCTACCGTTCTTTACGGGTACTCAATCCTTCCCCTTACATGTTTTATCTGAATTTTGATGGTTTGCAGCTGGTGGGCGCTTCTCCTGAGCTATTAGTGCGCGCGGAAGGCGGCCTGGTTGAAACGAGGCCCATTGCAGGCACTCGTCCGCGTGGTCAAAATGAGCTCGAGGACCAGTCCCTGATGAAAAGCCTTTTGGCTGACCCTAAAGAAAAAGCTGAGCATATCATGTTGGTGGACCTGGGGCGCAATGATCTAGGCCGGGTCTGTGTTAAGGGAACGGTGCGACTTTCTGAGTTTATGGGTGTAGAAAAGTATTCTCATGTGATGCACATTGTCAGCAATGTTCAAGGCAAATTGCGCTCTGATATGGATGCATTGGATGTTTTGGAAGCGGCATTTCCTGCAGGAACGGTGTCAGGAGCCCCCAAAATCAGGGCCATGGAGATAATTGAAGAGTTGGAGGCCCAAAAACGCGGCCCCTACGCGGGGGCTGTCGGATACTTTAGTTTTTCGAAAAACCTTGATACTTGCATAACTATACGTACAATAGTGGTTCATAAAGCCAAGGCTTATGTCCAGGCTGGGGCTGGAATAGTAGCTGATTCCGATCCTGACACGGAATATACCGAAACGATGAATAAAGCCAAGGCCCAAATAAGGGCTGTCGAATTGGCTCACCAATAGTTCTGACAATTAAAGAAAGGAAGTAAATCACATGGAAGTTAGAATACGTTTACAAAAAGCAGGTAAAGCATCAAATAAGGCCTACAATTACCGCGTCGTTGCGATGAGCGGGAAAGAAGGCCGCGACGGCCGCACCCTGGATATCCTGGGTTATTATGACCCTTCCAAGAAATCCTATTTTCAGCTTAAAAAAGAAAAGATC
>CAZKUL010000261.1:0-2087 GCA_964555945.1 uncultured Planctomycetales bacterium | reverse complement strand
CCCCGCCATCGACAACGGGTTTTATTATGATTTTGACAAAAAAGAGCCATTTACCGACGATGATTTGCGCAAGATTGAGAAAACGATGTACCGCATCGTCAACAAAAACCTGCCCATGAAACAAACCTCCATGAAGCGCGAGGAGGCCATAGCGCTTTTCAGGGCCATGAAGGAAGATTACAAAGTCGAGCTCATTGAGAACCTTCCTGACCCGGAAGTTTCCATTTTTCACACCGGTGATGAATTCTTGGATTTGTGCAAAGGCCCGCACATTCCCGCCACAGGCGCCATTAAAGGGCTTAAATTATTGTCGGTGGCAGGCGCTTATTGGCGCGGGGATGAGAAACGTCCCATGTTGCAACGCATTTATGGCACGGCTTTTTTTTCACAAAAAGAATTAGATGACTATTTAAAAATGCTTGAGGAAGCCGGCAAGCGCGATCACCGCAAGATAGCCACCCAACTGGATTTGTTCCATATCTATCACGACACCGCTGGGGCCGGCCTTATTTTTTATCATCCCAACGGCGCGATGCTGCGCAAGATCATTGAAGACTACACCCGCGCCCAACACTTAAAACGCGGCTACCAGCTAGTGATGACACCGCATATTTTAAAAGGCAAGCTTTGGGACATCTCAGGCCATGCCGAGAATTACCGTGAAAACATGTACTATTTTAAAGTCGATGAAGAGGATTACGCAGTCAAGCCCATGAATTGCCCGGGGCATATCCTCATTTATAAATCCCAGACGCGTTCTTACAGGGACCTTCCAGTCCGGTATTTCGAACTGGGCACGGTCTATCGTCAGGAAAAAGCAGGGGTCCTCCACGGATTATTGCGGGTGCGCGGTTTTACCCAGGATGATGCGCATATTTTTCTGCGTCCCGAACAGATTAAAAATGAGGTCATTGATGTCATCGATTTTGTTTTTGATACCATGAATGATTTTGGCTTCCATGATTTGCACATTGAGCTTTCCACCCGGCCAGAGAAATTTATGGGTACCATTGCCAATTGGGACAAAGCGACCGCAGCCCTCAAAGATGCCCTGGAAACGAAAGGTTTGAAATATGAGATCAACGAAGGTGATGGCGCTTTTTATGGGCCTAAAATAGACATTAAGTTAAAGGACGCCATCGGTCGCCAATGGCAATGCGGAACGATCCAATGCGATTTTCTATTGCCCGAACGTTTTGAACTTAATTACGTGGATGAAAGCGGGAACCAGGCCACACCCGTCATGTTGCACAGGGCGATTTTAGGCAGCCTGGAGAGATTTATAGGCACATTGATTGAACATTACGCGGGGAATTTTCCCCTGTGGCTGGCCCCTAATCAGGTGGCCATTATTCCCATCAAGAATGAACATCAACCGTTTGCCCTTCAAGTCAAACAGGCGTTACAGCAGGCTGACATTAGAGTTATCGTCGATGATCGCAATGAATCATTATCCAAGCGTATCCGGGAAGCGTCGGTTAAAAAGATACCTTATCAGATCATCATCGGCGATAAAGAAGCGCAGTCAACGCACGTGGCGGTGCGGTTGCAAGGTGGCAGTGATTTGGGTACCATGAGCGTGGAGGCCCTGTTAAGCCGCCTTAAAAAGGAGATTGTTGACAAGAAAGCTTCATGACCGTAGAATGGATGACTTTCTCTGCAAGGTAACAGGGATGTGACAAATAAGAATTACTTTTGAGGAGGATTAACTATTTTAAAGAACATACGGATAAACAATCAAATTCGTTCCAAAGAAGTCAGGGTCATCGGACCAAATTCTGAGCAATTAGGAGTGGTGAACATTAACAGGGCCTTAGAGCTGGCGGTTGAATATGGGCTTGATCTCATAGAGGTCGCCCCGACCGCAGCGCCGCCGGTATGCCGAATCATAGATTTTAGTAAATACAAATACGATCAACAAAAAAAAGAACGCAAGGTCAAAAAGCACCAGCACATCACCCATTTGAAACAAATCCGGATCAAACCGCATATCGATGATCATGACCTGGAAACAAAGATGCGGCAGGCGATCGCTTTTTTGAGCAAGAAAGATAAAGTTAAAATCAATATGATGTTTCAAGGCAGGG
>CAZKUL010000260.1:0-2133 GCA_964555945.1 uncultured Planctomycetales bacterium | reverse complement strand
AGGTCACCAGGGTCGCTTGTAATACAGCTAAGATCCGGGAAAGTATCCATATGATCATCAATAGTGGCATTTCCTATCAGTTGCGGACTACTCTTGTGAAGGAATTTTGTTCTCCCCAGGATTTAGGGGATATGCAATCTTTGCTCGAAATAGTTGACCATTACTTACTGCAGCCATTTGCCTTATCCCCGAAGCTCGTGGACCATCAGGTCAATGAACTCAGTCACTATTCAAGCGTTGAAATAGAAATTTTGAAATTGAAATATGACAAGGGGAATTTATGCACATTAAGGTCCAAGAATTAAAGAACTTCCTGGATTTAAAGGAAGAAGATACAGCAAAGTTAAGCACTGACCAGATCCGTCTGGTTTTAGGCGTTCTACGTTACACAACCAGGATCGTCCAACGTGAATTAAACCGTCGGGAATCTTTGTTAAATAACACGTAACTTTTTTGCTATAAGTAGCGGGGAATGCTATAATTCCCCCAATGAAAACCTGGGGTATGGAAATCAACAATGCCTTGCGGCAAACGCTTAAGGAACTGGCCGACATCAAATCCGCGCTGGATGCTTCCACCATCGTGGCCATCACGGACCAGAAAGGTGATATTATTTATGCGAATGATAAGTTTTGTGAAATATCAAAATACTCCCGGGCAGAGCTTTTAGGCAAGAACCATAGGCTCATTAATTCAGGACATCACCCCAAAGAATTCTTTAGAGATTTATGGCGTACGATTGCCCAAGGCAAGGTTTGGCAGGGCGAGATCTGTAATCGCGCCAAGGACGGCAGCATGTATTGGGTGGCCACCACCATCGTCCCTTTTCTCAATGATAAAAGTAAACCTTACCAGTATGTGTCCATCCGTCATGAGATCACTCATCGCAAAAAGATGGAAGATGAGGTCAAAGCCTTACCCAAACGCATCATTCAAGCCCAGGAGCAGGAATCGGACCGCATTGCCCGTGACCTTCATGATGACCTGGGCCAATCGCTGGCCACGCTTAAGATGATCATCCAATCCGCCTGGCTGCAGGAGGGGACCAGCCGTAATCCCCCTAAAGAACACAAAAAGATTTTAGAATATTTGGATAGCATTATTGATAAGTCGCGCAATTTAGCCATGCGTCTGCGTCCTGCCACATTGGAAGCATTAGGCTTAACCACCTCGATCACGTTAATGATCGATGAGATCAACCGGGCAGGCAAGGTCAAGGTTGTTTTTACGCATGGCCATTTGGAGGATTTACGTTTTGAATCGGGGACCATTAATGTTTTTCGCATCGTCCAGGAGGCGCTGACCAATATCCTCAAATATGCGAAGGCAACAAAGGCCAACGTTTCATTACGGGCGGTGGGAGGCCGCTTAAAGATTAAAATCGAAGATAACGGATGTGGCTTTATCCTCAAGGATAAGTCCAAAGGATTGGGTCTTATCACGATGAATGAGAGGACCAGTCTTTTAGGTGGCAATATAGAAATTAAATCACAGCTCAAGCACGGGACTTCCATCATGGTGGACATTCCCTGCAAGAAGGAGCCCTAATGCCAACGCGGATCATACTGGCTGACGATCATGAGATGCTCAGGGCAGGCCTCAAAGGCCTTTTGGATAAAGAGCCTGATTTTAAAGTGGTGGCCCAAGCCCAGGATGGCGAACAACTGTTAGAGAAGCTGGCCTCAGTCAAAGCTGATTGTGTCGTGATGGACCTCTCCATGCCCAATCTAGACGGGCTGGCCACGTTAAAAGAGATTAAAAAGAATTTCCCCAAGGTCAAATGCCTGGTGTTGACCATGCAAAAAGACCAGGAGCATTTCAAAAGTGCCATGGCCAACGGGGCCTCAGGATATATCCTTAAAGATAACGCCTTTGATTTACTGGTCATGGCCATCAAGATGATCATGAAAGGAAAATCTTATATTTCACCAGCCATCTCCGAACTGATCGCCGAACAGTACGTCCGCTCGATTAAGGAGGGGGACATGCCTTCGCTGGAAATACTCACCGCCCGTGAAAAGGAAATTCTGGAATTGGTGGCCCAAGGGCTTCCCAATAAAAATATCGCATCCCGGCTTAAAATCAGCATCCGCACCGCCGAGACGCATCGCAGCCGCCTCATCCATAAACTAG
>CAZKUL010000259.1:0-2149 GCA_964555945.1 uncultured Planctomycetales bacterium | reverse complement strand
CCCGGCGGTCATCTCTGGCATGACTAGCCACACGTTTATGCTGATGGAATATTTCAACCGTACGGCTCGTATAGCGCACATCAACAGTCTCATGAACTAAAACGTAAGGCGTGCTGTAATAATGTCCCAGCAATTCAATGTGATAATCGATATTTACTTTGGCTTTTTTCCATTGAGCGTATTCCCAGGGATGGACGGGCAATTCTTTAAGCGTTTGCTTCTCATAAGCTAAAAATACAGATTCTCGACTGCCTTCTAATTTTTTAAACTTGCGTTGATTAAGAATGATCAGTAATTCCCGTATTGCTTCATTAAGCTCACCCAGACTAAAAAATTTATGGTTACGCAAGGCCGCCAATATCCAGCGTTCAACAACCAGTACACCCGATTCAACTTTAGCTTTATCCTTGGGCTCGTGGGCACGGGCTGGCATAATTACGACTCCGTAATATGCGCCCATTTCTCGATAGGTCGGGTTAATATCTGGTTCGTATCGGCAGGCTTTCTGGACCCCTGATTTTAAATTGTCTGGAACTATTCTCTCTGTGACACCACCAAAATATTCAAAACTGTGTACATGCGACCCTATCCACGATGGCAAACTTTGGTCCGCCGTGGCTTCAGCATAGGTGTAGTTGCTGCCACCCAAGACTGCTACATAAATTTGTGCTTCATGAACAGCACCCGTGATCCGATCATGGATGGGGACCGTTTGTCCGGCATAATCAACAAACATGCTTTCACCAAACTTGTGCCGCTGGCGCAGAGTTACATCGATTTTCCTGACATACTTGTAGTAGTATTTTCTAAACTGACTGATTTCATATCCATTGGGATTGGCTTGCTTATATTCTTGCCACAATAAATACGTCGTAACTGAGGGTTTCTTGAGTTCTTGATGAACATATTCAAAATCCGGCATTGGACGGTCAATATCTATGCGCCGTCCCGCAGAGCTTTTAAGTACAGCCTTTAATTGCTCATCATCCATTGCCTGAATCTTTTCCCAATCAAGTCCGGCTTCGCGAACCGCTTGAACATATTTCTTAACTGTTGGATGGCTTACACGTAAACTGCGGCCAATGTTCCTGGCGCTAATCCTTTCATTGCTTAAAGCTATTCTTAATAATTCACGTATTGTACGCATACTTAACTCCCGTTTCTTTGGCATAAAATGGCCCCTTTGCTTGTCTATTGATAAAAGACAACAAGGGTGCTCTTTTAAGCCTTTAAAAGCAAGTTTAAATTATCGTTACGCTTCGCTTTGGAGTGGTAAGTAATTAGCGTCAGGAGTGGTAACACATTAGCGTTACGGGTGGTAAGTAATTAGCATCAGGGGTGGTAACACATTAGTGTCAAGACTGGTAAGACATTAGAAATTTTCGCAGGGGATTATATATATAGATATTTTTCCGAGGAATCACATACTGTGCTGAGGACACCTTCTTATACTGAGGGAGCTTCGCCTTGGGATCATGATTGGATAGCGGAGTCCTATCAAGATACTGAAGTGGATAGACCAGCTCAATGGGAAAAAGTAAAACGTTCAGATGCGGCGGTGTCAAGCCAAATGGCTTTAATTGCAATGTATGAAAAAACAGGGTTATCTTCTTTGCAAAGATCGTTAAATCTAGAAATGAATCAAGACGTAGTAAATATAAATGAAGCTGTCCAATTTATTAAAAAGCATCCACTGTTTACAGCTGGACTATCAAAAACTGAAATTGATGCGGCAATGAATATAATATGGAGATCAATGAAATTGTTTAGGCTTACTAGAAAAGTAATTGGCGGGACTGTTGTGGCAGCAGGGTCAGCGATGGGTTTATTTGGCGTATTTTATGGTGGATATTTGTTTTTTTCTGAGATTATTACTTCCACAAATCATACTAATATTATTTCAGCTTTGGGTTTACTTGTTTTTGCGGCATGTGCTGGAACTACTTTAATCCATGCAGGCCTATGGGTTGGTGGTTTTGGCTTGAATTCTGATAGTGAGCTAATGGCAAAATTATTAAAGCAGTCACCAGACAAATTTATGAAGCGAACTAAAGGTGTTTATTTAAATGATGTACCATTAGAAAGCGATAAGGCCTACAAATCTTATAATTTAGTTAGTGATTTTTATCACAGTAAGGGTGATAAAAGA
>CAZKUL010000258.1:0-2178 GCA_964555945.1 uncultured Planctomycetales bacterium | reverse complement strand
CCCTGCGGGCCACCGCGGCCACCAATGCGTTAAATAATAATGCTGATATCGTTGAGGTGCAGAAATGGTTAGGTCATGCCAATATTCAGACAACACGGATTTATGATCACCGGCAACAAGATGATGCGAAGTCACCTACTTTTAGAATTAGTTATTAATGCGGTTGAAAAAAAACAAAGATTTTTTGCTATATTTATCAAAATTAGTGAGAGTATCTAAATCGAGATTAAAATTTGCGGATACCCACATCCCCAAAAGTACTTTAAGTATCATTACAAAAGGAGTATTTGTTTACCATCACATCTGTGCTCATTCTGCGACGCCTTGGCTATGTTTTCCCTATCGTTTATCTTTTCTTCCAGCGTTTCCACTCGCTTTTTAAGATCGTTGATTTCTTCATCCCGCCTACCAAGTGCCTGATCAGTACCGTAACCCGTTTCGGTTAATACTCCCAGAATTTCTAAAAACAGTGCCCCGATCCGGCCAGCCAGTACATTCTGCTGACTCTTAGGAGTGGAAGAATTCAAATATTTTTTTACGATTGGCGAGACTAAAGAAGGATCTACCACAATCTTATTAAGAATCTCCTGTTTCCAGCCTTCATAATCCTCATCCGGCGTTACAACACCATCAATATCAATGCGCGTTTCCCCATGCACATTCCAACCATAATTTTTTTGAGTACACAAATTGCGGATTTGCGGAAGGCTATTTTCAGGAAAACCGCAATAGATCACAGTCTGTCCAACATACTTGATCAATTTTGTATTCACCTTCAATGCCCTGACCTTTGTTGACATCCGCATCGCTGATCTATTATAGGCCCGGTAAAACATCCCTTCTTTCAAAAGAGTAATACCAAACAGATTGATTTTTTACATTTCAAGAATGTCTTTAATTTTCATTGTGGTCTCTTATTGACAACTAATTTACGATAATTTTTGCACGGATAGATAAACAATGCATTAACACGGTCACCTAAATATTTTCTAAGACGATGCGTAGATGCCTATTTAGCTAACTCCCTGATCTATTAGCCCCGTATCGACTGATATTTTTTAATTCCTTTAAAAATCCATGGTCAACTTGACCACCTAAAGATTGCGCTTTATACGCATCTTCCAAGGCCTTGTTATATTCTCTTAAATAATAATGGACCACCGCCCGGTTGTAATAAACCTGCACGTATTCCGGATTTATTTCAATGGCTTTGTTATAATCAGACAGGGCTTGGGCAAAATTACCTTGTTTAACGTATACAAAACCGCGATTGTAATAAGCTCCGGCAGAGGCAGGGTTTATTTTAACGGCTAAATCATAATCCTGAAGAGCACGGGCGGGATCTCCTTGTTCATCATAGGCATTACCGCGGTTAATATAAAACTGCGCGTCTGTAGGGCTGATGGCAATCGCCTTGTCATAAGCCGCTTGGGCCTGCATAAAAAGGCCTTGTTGGGAATAACAGGCCCCAAGGCTGTTATAAACATCCGCATTGTTAAAGTTCATATCAATGGCTTTATTGAAATCAGAAATAGCTTGAGCGCAATTGCCTTGTTGATTAAAGCTAAGCCCGCGGCTGTAATAGTATGGCGCGTTAACAGGATTGATGTCAATGGCTTTGCTATAGTCTGACAAAGCTTGATCGAACATGTTGAGCGAATTATAAGCGTTCCCGCGGTCAGCATAGGCGTCCGCGTAGTTGGGATTAATGCTAATGGCTTTATTGTAATCCAACAGGGCTTGATTGAATTTGCCTTGCAAATTATAAGCGTTTCCACGGTCAGCGTAGGCGTCCGCATAGTTAGGGTCGATCTCAATGGCTTTATTATAACTTTCCATGGCTTGAATAAATTTGCCTTGCTGGCTATAAATGTTGCCACGGTTATTGTAAGCCATCGGATACCAGGGTTTGATGGCAAGGGCCTTGTTATAATCTGCCAGGGCGTGGGTTAAATCGCCTTGCTCTAAGTAACAATTCCCGCGATTATTGTACGGCCCTTCTTTATGGGGAGATTTTCGGATGGTATCGTTCCATAAAGAAAACCCGTCCTTCCATATTTTATTTCTTTGATACGTCAAAACAGAGAAAGCGATAATGATTGCCGCGGCGACTAGATTCAATTTATACAAATCCGCAGGGTTCATATAAATCAAAAACATGATCAGGAAAACAAAACC
>CAZKUL010000257.1:0-2203 GCA_964555945.1 uncultured Planctomycetales bacterium | reverse complement strand
TAAAAGCCATATTGGTAAACATCTTCGGAGGTATTGTACGCTGCGACCGTGTTGCACAAGGCATTGTAGATGCTTACAACAACATTGGCAAAATAGAGATACCTATTATTGTGCGCTTGCAAGGCACGAATGCAGTAGAAGCGAAAAAAATTATTGATGATTCGGGCTTGAAGGTTTCTTCGGCTATATTGCTACAAGAGGCTGCTGACCTGGTTACCAAGGCGCTTGCATAGCTGTGAGATATGCACTATAAGGTGTGAGTTAAGCTGAAAGATATTTTCGTCATTGCTTATATCAAAAAAATAGATGAAAAAAAATCTTATCCTTTTAGTCTTAATACTTAGTTCTTCGCTCTTTACTTTTTGCAGGGCACAGCAGGATAAAGGAGAAATTATTATAAATGCGGGAGTAGGTTACAGCCCTCAGTTTAATGGAGCTACTTATGGCTTTCCTGCTCAAACATATATTGGCAATCCGAGTTCTTATCCATATCCCGGGTTCAGCTGTTCTTCTATCATACCAAATTTAGGTGGCGCAGTAGATGTTGGGTTAAGCAAACTATTCAGCATTGGAATGGCCTCAAGCTATCAGGGCGAAACAGTAACTTGGACAACCGGTGATAACAATAAAACGCCTTATCCTTTTTCAGATAAAATAACAAGGATTAATATAGCTTTTCGGTTATTATACCATTTACCCTGGACACACGATCGCTTTGACCCTTATATTGGAATCCGTCCCGGCTGTTGCCTTTGGCATGATGTTGCTTCTTCGAGTAATTCCCTGGTTGGCTCTCCTCCCAATCCTATGACTTTTATGACCCATCCAAATTCACCTGTTCCTAGTTTTCAGGTTTTATGCGGTATGCGTTTTTACTTGACCGATAATTTTGGTGTTCATTTTGAAGCCGGGGTAGGCCCTCCATATCTTATTGAGGGTGGGCTAACATTAAGGCTCAATACCTATACCTACTACTATTAAATAAAAATAAGAGTTTCGTCATTTCCCCGAGTACTCGGGGAAGTAATCTCAATTTTTTTGATGTTTTTTCCCTTGTTTCATTTTACACTATTTTACACTTATGCAAATATGCGGGAGTGTAAAGCCATCTAAATTCATGCTGGTTATCAAATTATTACAAGCATTTTTTCATTTTACAGCTATACATATTACTGTATAGTATAAATTTTGCAAGGCAAATGGGTGGTATGTGCCTTGTAACGACAATTGTTAACTTTTGTAAAGAAACGTTAAGTATCCTATTAACATTTGTAAACAATTTGCAAACAAAGCGTAAAGCTTACATTGCAAATAAATACATTTGACTCATTATTACAAACTGTGACAAAGGAAGAAGCAAAAAAAGAAATAGAAAAGTTAGTCGCCCGGTTTAGAGAGCATCGGGAAGAATACCATTTGGCGGACTATAACGAAACCAAAACAAGGCAAGATTTTGTTAATCCCTTCTTCAAGGCTCTTGGTTGGGATATGGACAATAGCGAAGAAGCATCCGAAGCCTATCGGGAAGTGATTCATGAAGATAAGGTAATATGTATACTTCTATTAAAAAAATCCAAATACTTTTAATAGAAAATGGCTTACTTCTCAGGGGCGCTATGGTGATGGGGGATGTTTATTTCGCAGCTAGTGAAAACAAATACTTTGATGCTTTTGGTCCTGCAATTAGCAGGGCATACGAATTAGAACAACAAGCAATTTATCCAAGGGTTCTTATTGATAAAAGCCTGACAGAAAGGGAAGTACACCCCCTTTCCCTTGGTGGTCAACATCATATTATGAACCATGGAGAGTTTTATGACGGTCTTTCACTTATTAAAGATTTTGATGAATTCTATTTTTTAGATTATTTCTACATGATTCGGTCAATATCTGATAAAAATAAAAGAAAAGAGGTTGAAGAACTTCTTGATAAGATGATCGAAGAAAATATAAATAATCAAGATATTAACATCTCTAAGAAATATGACTGGCTTAAAACTCATTGGGATATGGTAAAAATGAAAAAAAATGATTGTAGACATAAATTAATTCTACAAAGTAGTTACCCCATGCAGCACATCAAACTCCAAATAAAACATGCGTTAGAAAATCAGGATTAACTGATAAGGATGTTTGCTGCCGAGCCGGAGAAGAAATTAGTAGATAGTCTTAATATTATACATTTGCAATCTGTACTATGCGA
>CAZKUL010000256.1:0-2210 GCA_964555945.1 uncultured Planctomycetales bacterium | reverse complement strand
ACAAAGATATTAAAGAAGCGCTCGAATACCGGAGGGATTATCATGCATAAGAAAAAACTCAGGACATTTGATGAAGTTCAATTGGAACATTATAAGAAACACCCCCAAGAATTAAAGACTTATGTCGGGATTGCCCTTGAAGAGTACCAAAAAGACGGTGATGAAAAAGCATTTCTTTCAGCTTTATCCCTGGCCACCCGTGTCCATGGGGGCTTTAGTAAGCTGTCAAAAGCAACAGGTCTTAATCGGGAAAATTTATACCGGGCACTTTCAGACCGTTCCGATCCCCGCCTTTCAACTGTTATGCAAGTGCTTGGGACTTTGGGATTCTCGCTTACGATCAGATAAGAAGTGGAATTTTTTAAATAATATTATTATGTTATTTAATGTTGAAAAATTGGGGGAACCCAGGAGACATCATGAATAATAAGAAAATTATAGTAATTCTCTTGGCTTTATTCATCACAACTGCTTTTTCAGTCATAAGCGTGGATGCAACACCCTATCTTAGTGCCACCGTCAATTTGGGACGTTTTATCAGGAATAATGCCGATGGCAGCCAGACCTTGAGGGCCCATGTGCCTTTGGAGGTGAGCCAAGCCAAGGCTTTTTTTAGGTCTCATGCCCAAAATTCCCAGCCAATGACTGTAAAGATCATATTGCCTTTACAAAATCAAACACGCTTAAGCGCCTTGCTTCAAAGTCTCAATGACCCCCAAAGCCCGGAATACCATCATTATTTGACACCCTTTCAATTTGCCCAGCAATTCGGGGCCTCCAGGATCGACTCACTCCAAATCCAGGAATTCCTTAAAAAAGCAGGATTGACTTTTAGAGGGCAATCACCGAATGGCACTGTCCTGGACGTGAGCGGGCCCGTCGGGGCCATTGAGCGGGCTTTTGGTTTGCATATCAATAATTACCAAAAAGCAGACGGCACCGTGTTTTATGCCCCGGATGCTGATCCCACCATCCCGGCAACCCTGGCAGGCAAGGTATTGGCCATTGGCGGTTTGGATAATTTGGCCCGGTTTAAGGCCCATTTCCATCCCTATTCAAATGCCGTGCCTCACAGTATCGGTTCCGGGCCTGGGGGTTATTTAGCACCCAGTGATGTGAAGACAGCGTATAACCTTAATGCCGTTCCTGCCAACGGGAGCAATCAAAATGTCGCCCTTTTTGAACTCGATGGATACTCGGCCAATGACATCACATTTTTTGAAAACTATTTTGGCGTTCCGCATGTCCCTTTGCAGAATGTGCCCATTGATGGCTTTAACGGAGTGCCGGATTATAGCAGCACGGGCGGGGCCGGAGAGGTGACCCTGGACATAGAGACCGTGGCCGCGTTTGCCACGGGCACGAATAATATTTATGTGTATGAAGCTGCAAACTCATTCCAGGGATGGATGGATGAATGGACCCAAATCTATACCGATGACAAGGTCAAGGTCATCAGCTGTTCATGGGGTGAGTCTGAATTTTTTTCACCGACACTCAATTTTGATTTTACGACTTTTCAGGAAATGGCCACCCAGGGGCAGGCCGTATTTGTGGCCTCAGGTGATAATGGGGCCTATGATAGTGGGGATGGTTTCTTAGAAGTCGATGAACCTGCTTCCCAGCCTTTTGCGACAGCGGTCGGCATCAGCAAGCTCAGAATGAATACCGGGCATACCTATAACAGCGAAACAGCATCCATTTATGGGGGTGGGGGCATCAGCAGTGCTTGGTCAATTCCCGCTTATCAAATAACGCTTGCGTCCCAAGCCAATTCAGCTGCCTTGGTGTCAACGACGATGCGTAATCTGCCTGATGTTGTCCTGACGGCTGATAGCGCGACTCCGTACTCATTTTATATTAATGGCTCCTGGGGCGGTTGGTATGGTTCCAGCATCGCGGCGCCCATTTGGGCGTCCTTTATCTCCCGTGTCAACCAAGCCATTGGGCTTAACGCTCCTATTGGTTCAGTTAATGCGGCGCTTTATCAAATCGCGCAAAGCAGCAATTACGCCAATGATTTTCATGACATCACATCAGGAAATAATCAATATTATCCGGCGGAGCCTGGTTTTGATGATGCCACAGGTCTTGGATCGTTTAATGGCCTTAATTTATACAATGACTTGGTAAAAAACCTTGCCCCCGGGCCTTTGTTAGTGGCCATAACGAGTCCTGCCAACGGAAGCACCTTCACCGCAGGCTCCAGC
>CAZKUL010000255.1:0-2230 GCA_964555945.1 uncultured Planctomycetales bacterium | reverse complement strand
GTTTGGAAATTCGTAGTGAAAGGTGGAAAACTTGAAAAACCAGAAAACCACAATAAGCATTGGTCAACTCCTGATTTAGAATTCTTGTTCCGATACCTAAAGATGCATAATTTTAGGCAGAAGCCATCATTTGAACAAGAACGTATGAAGGCTGATTTAGCGACTTATCTTGGTAGAACAAGTGATGCAGTTAGTCTTGTTATCGCATGGGCGGTAAGCCCACAGGAAAACATTTCAAAGGGATTTTGGTTGACTTTTTTCCCATCGCGGGCGATAGCACTTCAAGTAGGATTTGTGAAAGTTAAAGATTTTAAGAAAAATTCCATCACACAAGTCAAGAAAGATGTTTTATCTCCGGTGAAAATCTAGCTGTTTTCTTATAATTGGTTCTAAACTCTTTTTGAAAGGTAAACAAAGTGAGTGTATCTCGAACGAAGGCTGCGAAAAAAGCGTGGGAAACTATGCGGGCGGCATTGGAAAGGAAGAATAAGAGGTTGACAAGGATTGCTAAGAAGGCATGGGCAACTCGCAGTGCTAATGCGGCTAAAATGAACAGGCAAAAGTTGTTTGATTTAGCAAAGAAGGGTGGAGATAAGGTGCTTTTAGGTCAAGTCTTGGGGCGTTATGTCCGGAAGTCTAGTAGTGCTTGTGATACTACTCTTGACCGGAAGATGAGTAATCTTGACCGGAAGATACGTAAGATTGCTCCTGATTGGTTTATTATATCTCCTCAAAAGAAGGCGTGGATTACTCGCAGGGCTAACGAAAAAGCAAAGAAGTTGAGTGCTGCGGCTAAGAAGGCATGGGTTACTCGGCGACAGGCTGCTTAATTAAACAATGCAACCGATCTATGACAGATCCCTTTCTAAGTTCAAAGCAAGAGCTGAGAATGTAAAAGTATACTGTAATTTAACGGGATTAAAATCTATTCCACAAAATCGTGGATATTGGACACTATGTAACCGGCAACCTCCTAGAAGTGAATCTAGTGATAGTGAGACGGGTTCTGAAATTGTTCAATTAACCGAGATGGGCTTTCTTGTTAAGCCTCAGTTTTTTGGTGTTGATAGGGATGATCAGATTATTGCCATTAATCGAAAATGGCATCCAGATGCTAAATGGTTTACTGGTGACTGGCTTGACGTTATAAAAGTTCAAGATTTTAATCCAGCAATGATTTATTTGGATACAACAAGTTTTGCAGACCATAATACAGCAACTAAGATGGTTGTGCAGACGATGATGTTGTGCCCACGGCAAACTGTGATTTTTGCTAATGTAATGTTGAATGATCCACGAAGTAGCAAAAGATTTAGACGAGATACGTTGTTGAGGAATTTAGAGCTACAGGTTCCATCACTTGAACTGAATTTATGGCAGCGAGAAGTAAAGAACTATCTTTATAGTTCTACACGGTACACTGATATGTTTACGTATATTTTTTACAAGGAATGAGGTTTCTAAACATGGATGATTCCCAGAAAATTGACTCACTACGAGTGTATGTTAAAAACCCTTTTTGGGAAATTCCTCAGCAGTTAGACCCCCCTAATCAAGAAGTTAAGGAATTAAGACTATGGCAACCTGAGGCTTTTGAGAAATTAAAAGATACGCGATTTGCTTTTGCAGCAGCTTTTTGTGGAAGTGGTAAATCTATTCTACAAGTCGCTCTTGCTATTCATAAAGTGATTTCTAGTAATTATCGCCAAAAACAACTTATTATTGTTCCTCAATCCCATATTAGTCAAGGGTTCATTGGAGATGAAGAGTTTAGTTATATTAAAATTAAAGTTGATGGGTTGATATATGAATGGAAAATTGATAATGATTTTTGTGATGATAGAAATCAAGGCGTATTGAATAAATTGAAGGAATGGCTTTTAACAAGTGGAGAGAAATTATCTAAATCTTTTCGCGGACAAATTATTAACGGTTTAAATGCAGTTGCATCACACCAAGCGTTAGGTTTGGTATGGAAGAGATTAACAGAAGATGAACAAAATCAAGCTATAAAGAACTTAACGCTACGAGTTGATGAAGCTCACCATATCAAGGGTGTTTTTGATTTAGATGAGGAAGGCTTAACTGATGATGAAAAACGCATTATGATGGAGGAGGCGACAAATCTCGGAAACATTTGTCGCTTTATCATAAATAGTGATGATAAAACATCAGAACTTCATTTAACGACAGCTACCCCATATCGAGGAGACAGGGGAACTATTCTGTC
>CAZKUL010000254.1:0-2281 GCA_964555945.1 uncultured Planctomycetales bacterium | reverse complement strand
AAGAACTAATGACCCTCAATGAGGAACTGCAGAATAAGAATACGGAGTTAACACATCTTAATAGTGACTTGAGTAATGTTTTCTCTAGCACAAGTATCCCGATCATCATTGTGGGTAACGATCTGCGTATCAAACGTTTTACTCCTACGGCAAGAAAAGTGATGAATTTGATACCGACCGATGTGGACCGGCCGATAGGGGACATTAAACTTAACGTTAGTATTGTCAATTTGGAAGAAATAATCCTGAATGTCATTGAAGATATGGCCCTTAAGGAATCAGAAGTACAGGATAAGGAGGGTCGATGGTATTCCATGCGTATACGTCCTTACCGGACTATCGATAACAAGATTGATGGCGCAATCATCGCGTTAATTGACATAGATGCCATTAAACGTAGCCAGGAAGAGGTGCAGAAAATACTTAGTTATAATCAAGCCATCATCGAGACCATGAGGGAACCTTTGGTAGTTTTGGATCGTGACGCGTGCATTCAGTCAGTTAATAAATCCTTTTGTGATATGTTCAGGCTTCGGGTATCTGATATAAAGAATAAACCCCTCTATGAGATTGATCGGCATAAGTGGGACAATCCAAAGTTACGAAAATTACTTGAGGAGATATTGCCCAGGAGCAGTTATTTTATTGACTTTGAACTGCCCTATGATTTTCCAGAGACAGGGCAACGTACCTTAGTTCTTAATGGACGTCAGATTAAATTCCATGGTAAAAACAGTCCTTTGATCCTTTTGGTCATAGAGGATATAACCAAACATAAAAAAGCTGAAGAAATTTTGAAAAGAGATAACAAGAACCTGGATAAAATAATTAATAAAAGAACTAAGGAGTTAGTTAACCTTCAGGTGGAAATGGTAAAGTCAAAACACCTGTCAATTATAGGGACTATGGCCGCGACAGTCGCGCATGAACTGCGTAACCCTTTAGCAGACATAGCGTTAATGACACACCGCATTAAAGGAATGAATCAAGATCCTCTCGTTGAGAAAATTTTAGCTGATATCAAAGTGCGAGTTTTAGAAAGTGATCAGATAATAAAAGATATTTTAATGTATTCGAAGGCAACGAAGGCTAACTTAAAGCCTGTTAAGATCAACGATATCCTTAGGTCTTCCATTGATGAGGAGACCAAAAAATTTCCGATAGGAAAAATAGCTATTAACGAGAAAACTGATCGTACAAAAGAGCTATTCATGGATGTGGATTCCGTTCAAATAAATGAAGTGTTTCGCAATGTCCTGAATAACGCTTTCGAAGCGGTACATACGGATACTGGCATCATAGAGATCGAGACCGATGTTAATGAGTACATGATGTCTATCTCGATAAAAGACAATGGTACAGGGATAGCAAAGAAGGACCTAAAGAATGTCGCAACCCCTTTCTTTACCACTAAGGTAAAAGGTACGGGTCTTGGTCTTATGGTGAGTAAACAGGTGCTTATGCTTCACAAAGGATCGATAAGTATTAAAAGTGTCAAGGAAAAAGGGACAACGGTCGTAATAACACTACCTATACATAACTTAAAAAATGCCTAAGAGAATTTTATTAGTTGACGATGACCAGGGTATAAGTAATTCTTTATCCATTCTCTTACGTGGTGAGGGGCATTATGTTGATGTAACAACGGATAGCACAGAAGGTGCGGTCCTTATTAAAAAAAATAGATACGATGTTAGTATTTTTGATTACAAAATGAAGGGCTTGAATGGAGTAGATTTATTGAAATTGATAAAAGTTAAAAACCCCCAATGCGCAGTGTTTATTATTTCCGGCATGCTGAATATAGATAAGTTAAGTAATAAAAAAAATGCTGATTTGGTAACTAGTATTATCACAAAGCCTTTTGATGTAGAGGCGCTATTGCAAAGAATAGCTGCTATTGTTTAATAATATTATGGTGCCATTGGGAATAAATTTCTTCTTAAACTAACCATCCATTGACTGTCTTCCGATTATTCTTTGAAATTTATCGTATTGTTTCTCTTTTGGTAGCACGGCAATACTTCGTAATCTATGTTCGTTCCAAAAATCGTTTTGTCGTGGGTTAGTGATGTTTTGAATGAAATCAATAATCCGTTGATCCAGCTTTAGCAGATTCAGCATTTGATGTATCCTGACACGGGAAACGCCTAATTGCTGGCCTACTTTTTACCAGTATCTGCAATTTTTTTCATTAATTTAATTTCAGATCAGATAAATTCATAATGTGTGCTGGGCAGCGAATAAATCAGGAGGGTTAAAGTCCCTCTGGTGCTCAAAT
>CAZKUL010000253.1:0-2309 GCA_964555945.1 uncultured Planctomycetales bacterium | reverse complement strand
CCGGCAAACCGCTGGATGATGAGACAGGATTGATATTCTTGGGGGCGAGGTATTACAATCCAACGTTAGGCCGCTTTATTACGCCTGATACCATCGTTCAGGCCCCTAATAACCCTCAAACGCTCAATCGTTACGCATACTGCGGGAATAACCCCATAAATGCCATTGACCCTGATGGGCACAAGTGGTCATGGAAGAAATTCTGGCATGCGTTTATAGGGGCTGTTGTAGGCATAATTGTAACAGTTGCAACAGGGGGTTTCGGTAGTCCATTGGCATGTATGTTAGGTGGTATGATTGGTGGGGCGCTTAGCGGCGGTTTAGATGGGGGCTTACGTGGTGCCCTGATGGGAGGGCTGATAGGCGGAGCCTTGGGTGGTCTAGGAGGATGGGCCGGAGGTCTGCATAGTTTGGCAGGAGATGTGATTGTTGGTGGAATGGTTGCAGGCGGAATTGGTTATACTGCGGCCACTGGAAGTTGGGATAGCTTTGCAGGAGGAGTAGCTGGAAGTGTGGTAGGAATAGGAATATCTAAGGCCTTTGCGAGTTCGGGTAGCTCAAGAGATTTTGGACAAGATGACGCAGCTGATGCTGCTGGTAATTCTGGTGGAACATCTGTTCCCAAAGTAACAACTCCTCAAGAAAATTATATTAAAGCGGCGCTTGATAAGGCGGGAGAAAATGGTAAAGGTGCGGCTTTAGATTACGCAGGAGAAAAATGGAGATTTTCAGTGCCTAATGGAGAAAGAGGAGAAGTTTTTGGAGGACAAATGTTCTCAGGAGGTTCTAAAGGAATTGTTCTTCGTTTTGGGAATGCTTTGGGTGTAGCAGCACATTGGGCAGGCAATGCTTTAGGTGCATATTCATTTGTTCAATATGGAGTAAAATCTTTTAATGCTTTTATAAGAGGGGATATGTTAACATTTGCTCATGATTTTGGTATGGCAGGGGAAGCGGCAATTGGATTCATTCCTGGTATTGGTAAAATTGCTCCATGGGCAGCGGATGGTGTAGATATAGGAAGCAGATACGTAGGAAATAA
The DNA here is from genome assembly GCA_964555945.1 of uncultured Planctomycetales bacterium. Classification (GTDB taxonomy): domain Bacteria; phylum Omnitrophota; class Gorgyraeia; order Zapsychrales; family Fredricksoniimonadaceae; genus JABDGZ01. The sequence goes on along the minus strand of CAZKUL010000253.1, from coordinate 1,267 downwards.
GCTTAATGGAGATTAATGATAATGCATAAAGTATATAAAATTGATATTTTTAGAGCAGGCTATGTTCTTGCAATAATATGTTCTATTTTGTTTGTAGCGTTAGCTGCTTTTTTTGTCCTTTATTCGATCTTCCATTTTCATTACCCATTTATTATTATTTGTGTGATGACTGGTTTTTTGATTATTGCTCTTTTTTTATTTTATTTATTTTCTTTTTATTTTAATAAACTTGAGGTACATGTCGATAATGAAATTCTTATTTATAAGATGCCTGATCAAACCATTACTTTTAATATTAAAGACATATATAAGATTGAAAAAGATTTTTCTTATGCTGGCGTGGGGTATTATATTTTCTACTACGATAATAATCGAAAGAAAAAGCATATAAAACTAACCCAACATCTCGAAGACGCTGAGAATTTAATTGAATATCTTGAAAAGGAGTCGGACATCAAAATGCGTTGGGAAGGGACTTTAGATGTTGAGAAAGAAAAACGGCCCGTTATGAAAGGGTTGAAAATCGTTTACAACATTTTTATAGTATGTTTTATTATTGGTTTTTTAGTTGTATACCCATTTTTAGCTTCTTGTAATCGAAGCAAGGAACAAGCTCAACATCTTCAGGAACACTCTCTTTGGCCTTGAAGACAAGAAATAGAATTAAAAATATGAAAACTAAAAAGCGAGGTAAAAATAAAATGACAACAAAACAAATTTTTCAAGAGGTTCAAGGTTTAATAGATTTATTAAAGAAGGAGGGTAAGGGGGCTTCTTTTAGAGAAGAACTGTGCGAGAAAATGTTTGACACGGTTTCATCAGATGTAGAACTTTTGGAAGAAATTGATACTGATTTAGAATGCTTTCTTTCCGAAAATAAGCTAAGTTTTGATATTCGCTTTAAGATTAACCATATTCAGTTTGAGATAGGAAATATTCCCTCGATTCGGCGAAAGAGGGAAAGTTACACAAGCCCCCAAGTAGCAAGCAGGTAGTACAAACCCCCGGAGACCCGCAGTTGTCAAATAGATGACTGCGGGTTTTTTAAATTATGATAAAATTAGGTAATACACTTCATAGGTTACGAAAAGCACAAAATTTAAGCCTTACTGCCATGTCCAAGGAAACGGGTATTCAGTTGGCTACTTTGAGTCGTATTGAAAGTAACCAGATGATCGGTACTTTGGAAACTCATGTTGCCATAGCCCAGGTGTTTGGGTTAAAATTGAGCGAGTATTTTGCGGAACACGAGCAAGATACCCAACAG
>CAZKUL010000252.1:664-2339 GCA_964555945.1 uncultured Planctomycetales bacterium | reverse complement strand
AATCGTTGCCTTTAGAATGTTGGGCCCCAGCAAAATCAAGATGCCGCTAACAAACCGAAAATTATGGGATGCATATTTTAAAATAAAGCGCCTAAAGCGGAAAGAAAACGTATCCAGCAAGGACTATGAATTCAACCTGTTCAACCTAAAAAAAATGGGCTACGACATCAAGTTGTTCTATGACGAGCTTAGTATTTTTATTAATCTCGGACTAAAGCAGTATGAGTATTCAAGAGGCGGATTTTCATGCAAAGCAAGTTCGGGCGATTATGTAATAGACGGTGGCGCCTGTTTCGGCGACACCGCACTTTATTTCGCGAACGAAGTAGGGCCAAAAGGTAAGGTCTTCTCATTCGAGTTTATCCCGGACAACCTTAAGATTTTACAAACCAATTTAAATCTGAACACCAATTTGAAGAAAAGGATAACGGTTGAAAAAAATCCTCTATGGAGTAACCCCGGGGGAAACCTGTTTGTTATTGAAAGCGGGCCAGGCAGCAAAGTCTCTCAGCGGAAGCCTGATAAATACGACTTTAAAGTAGCAACAGAGTCTATCGACAACTTCGTTAAAGCCCGGGGCATCAAGAAGATTGATTTCATAAAGCTGGACATAGAAGGTGCAGAGCTTGAATGTTTGAGAGGGGCGAGAGAAACTCTTCTTAAACACCGGCCTAAATTGGCTATATGTGTATACCATGACATCGACCATTTCGTTTCAATCCCCAAATATATACACAAGCTTTTACCAGACTACGATTTATTTATCGACCACTACACAATACATTTATGGGAAACAGTTTTGTATGGAATCCCAAGAGCTGTTTAAAATGGCAAGTTCACCCATATTCACCGTTTTAGTCGTGGCCTATAATCACGAGGACACAATTGCAGCGTGTCTGGATAGTGTTTTGGGGCAACAAACTAAGTACTCATACGTTGTCTGGATTGCTGAAGATTGCTCCACCGACGACACTTTAAAAATCTGTAAGGACTATGCCAAAAAATATCCCTACAAGGTCAAACTATTCGCGCAGAATACAAATACCAAAGGCGAGCATTTTAGTAGGCTTTTATCGACAATCAACACCAAGTATCTGACGCATTTGGATGGTGATGACCGCTGGTGCAGTACAAAAAAACTACAAAAAGCCATCAGCATTCTGGAACGCAATCCTGAGTATGTAACTTTTGCGCACGATACCCTGTACAACGACGTCGCCAATAAAACAAAAAAATCTTTGGTTCATGAGATTCACGGCGTTAGCCTTAAAAACCCGGTTGACCTCTATGGAGCACCTTACCTACATACCTCGGCGCGCGTGCACAGGAATGTGCCTGGCGCTAACGAGCATTTCAAGAAGGTCGAAAACGCGGGGGATCTGAGCATGTTCTACTACTTCTTGGATAAGGGGCCGCTTTACTACTACGACGAGATTATGTCGGTCTATAATATTAATGGCAGGGGTTCATGGAGTAAATTATCGGGCAGCGATCAGGCAGTTGCCAGTGAGGTAGCATATTTCACTATCGATAAAATGCTTGGCTATCGGTATGATGCCTTCTTCACGCAGAAGGCAAAGAATGCCAGAGCCCTGGCCCGCCTAAAGAAATTGTTGGGGGTCAAGCTAGGCTGGAAGGTCTATATACTGCTACTCAGAGGAAGGGCTATATGGTC
>CAZKUL010000252.1:0-654 GCA_964555945.1 uncultured Planctomycetales bacterium | reverse complement strand
TGTGAAGCAAGTTTTGAAAAGGCGCAAACTGAATGTAAATATTCGTAATATTATAAATAATAATGAATATACAAAACTGAATATCGGATGTGGCACTGATTACAAGGACGGTTGGATCAATATAGACAACAACTCCGATAATAATATTGAAAAACTAGACCTCAACTGGGACTTACGGAACCCGCTGCCATTCAAAGATGGTACTGTGGACTTTATTTTCAACGAACATTTCATGGAACATCTAACGGTCGAACAAAGCCTGCAAGCAAATCAGGATTTCATGAGAGTTCTCAAAAAAGGAGGTGTGTTACGAATTGCTATGCCTGATTTGGAGGGCGCAGTTGAGATATACATGGATCGTAAATGGCGACAACGGCCAGTAATCAAGAATCATAATATGCAGTTTGTAAAAACTAGAGCAGAGTTGCTCAATATGAGCTTCCGATGGTGGGGTCATATGTGGCTCTATGACTGGGAAGAGTTACAACGAAGGTTAGAAGAAGCCGGCTGTCGGAATATTAAGCGCGTTCAGCACGGCCGCAGCCAACATAAACAGTTAAATAATCTAGAAACCCGCGAAGAATCGGTACTCATAGCCGAGATAACGAAGTAAATGAAGAATTAGACTATTACATTAGACACCAACATGTTTGG
>CAZKUL010000251.1:0-2353 GCA_964555945.1 uncultured Planctomycetales bacterium | reverse complement strand
GCTACACAACAAACGTCCAACGCAGATTCCAAGAACACAACTCCGGCAACAACCAAAGTACAGAATCCAGAAGACCCTTTAAATTGTTATACTATGAATGCCATTTTAATAAAAATGATGCTCTTCGCCGGGAAAGTTATTTTAAGACAGCTAAGGGCAAAGCAACATTGCGGCAAATGCTCAGATATTTGTTATTGGAGCAAAAAATTGGTGGGGACACTTCTGGTGAAAAGTAGTATTATATCAGTGGTTTATGCAGAAATGGTTCAAGGTGTAATCCCAATGCGATAATGATATTTTGACTTCATTCTCCTTTTATTTTTTAATTTTGTAACTTTTTCACCATTTTTGCGTTGAAAGGATAGGGGGTCCTAAAAATAAAATGTTTGTCGGCCACTGAATCTGTTATTAAATATGGAGATTTAGATATGCGTCTTTCGCACAGTAGAATTTTATCAATCACGGCATTTATTCTTTCTTTTGCCTTTAATGCAACAGCGCAAACCCTTCCTGAGTGTCAACGTGGCAAACCATGGGGCCATGAGGAAGGAGAAATTCTACAAGAATTTGATAAAAATGGAAATCGTCTTTTCGGCGTTTCCCCAAAACAATTTGATGCCCACGGCACACGCGCTTACAAGATACTTGTCGGTAAGAATGGCAATATTTACTTAAAGGATCAAGTAGGAATCGTCTTTTTTTCTTATGACAGTCATGGGAAATTTTTGGGCGAAATCGGTTCGTATGGGTTTGACAAGGGGCAATATACTCATGTTGGCGGCATTGCCTTAGACTATGATGATAACGTTTGGCTTGTTGCTTGGCAGCACGACCCTAGGATCGAAAAATTTTCTAGCAGCGGCACCTACATGGATCAAATTTCTTTCGATAATACGGATAAGAACGGTTGGCTGGGCGTTCCCTATTCAATCGCTTTCGATAAAGCTGGAAACGTTTGGACTGTGGATAGATTTAACCATCTAGTCAGAGAATTGGACAATAAAGGACATGTCTTAAAGCAGTTTGGGTCAGTAGGAAGTAATCCGGGACAGCTTAAATTTCCAGAGGAAATTATGGTTGCTCCGGATGGGGCGATCTTTGTTATTGATAATAGTTCTCAGAGGCTACAGAAATTTGACAGTAATGGCCAATATTTGCGAGAATTTCGATCATTAGGCGAAGAAGGCAGTAACCAGGTCAGCAGATTTAATTTAACCTTTGATCAGGATGGGAATATGTATGCTGTTGATGCCGCCAACCACCGGGTTCTTAAGTATGATCAAAATGGAAAGTTTTTACGCCAGTTTGGGCCCAAAGCTGACGGGACATCTTTTATTGAGGCACCCACCAGTGTGGGTGTCGCTCTTAATGGAGATGTATGGGTCGTTAATGTCCCGAAATTTGTACCGGATTGTACTCCTCCTTCTCCGGAGAATATCAAAGAAAAGATGCACGATGCCATGAAACCCGAATGGCTGGCCTGTAAAGAATCCAGTGACTGCGAAAAAATTACTTATGATTGCAGCGAGAGAATTGCCGTCAATAAAACACACCATGATCAGGCCGAAACGGTGGTTTGCCGCATTGGCAGCTGTTCCTGGTTATCCTGTCCGGTGTCTGTTTATTGGGGAAAGCCGGTTTGCGAAAATAATCAGTGTGTCATCAAGCCGGAAAATGATATTCCTCCAGACCAGGCCTGTCAGAAAGACAGCGATTGCGTGGCTATTCCTTATAATTGTAATCAGGCATCTGCTGTGAATGTCAATTATGTAGCACAAGCGAAGGATAAACTTTGTAAATCAAGTGATTGTTCCATGACGGATTGCGAGGAGTTTCACCATTTTGTGCATACCCCTACATGCATGGAAGGCTCATGCGCCGTTTCATACAAAGCCATAGACTATTTAGATCCGGGTGGGAAGAAGTGGTTGAAGCGGTTTATGAAACAAAATTAGCTTTGTCATAACCTCAGCCTTGGTAATTATCCCTTTGGGGACATATCTTCATAAACCACCTGAAATCCTTGGGGTTATGCAGACCGGGTCCACATAGGCTTTTACAGTTAATGGAATTTAAATTTATTTTATGGTATAATTCAAGAAGAATAAAGGAAAATACCTATGACAGTCAAAAATATAGAAAAATCCATCCTACAACTTTCTCCCATCCAACGTCTTCGCATTGTCGATAACATCCTTGCAAGTTTGGATAAACCTGACCAGGAGATTGAAAGGGCCTGGGGACGCGAATCTGATAGGCGGCTTGCCGCATATAGAAATGGTAAAGTCAAAGGTATCGATTTTGAAACTATTAAAAAGCGTCTAACCAAATGAAAGCCATTCTTCTTCCTGTT
>CAZKUL010000250.1:0-2384 GCA_964555945.1 uncultured Planctomycetales bacterium | reverse complement strand
GCTTTTTTGAGCAAGAAAGATAAAGTTAAAATCAATATGATGTTTCAAGGCAGGGAAATGAGTTTCCGTGATCAATGGAAAGCTGTCCTGGAAAAGGTAGTGGCAGCGACCGCCCAATATGCCACGGTGGAAAAAGCGCCCATGGCTGAGGGACGTATCGTTTCCATGGTTTTGTCACCTAAATCGGAAAAGTAACCAACGAAGAATTGGAAGGTATAATGCAATGGCAAAGAAAATGAAATTAAAAACCAAGAAAGCAGCGGCCAAACGGTTGCGCATGACCAAAAGCGGGTTATTGAAAAAACGCAATGCCGGCCGCCAGCATATTTTGGGCAAAAAAACACGTAAACATAAACGTCAGTTGCGCCATAGCGGCTATATTTCAGCGACGGACGCAAAGCGCATAAGGAAGGTGTTGCCGTATGGTACGAATTAAAACAAATGTTTATTCTCATAAACGCAAAAAGCGCGTTCTAAAAGAAGCCAAAGGACAATTCGGCGATCGCAGTAAACGCTATAAAGAAGCCATCAAGTCTCTGATTGGTTCCCGTCAGTATGCGTATTTTGACCGCAAAAAGAAAAAGAGCGAATATCGTAGCGTGTGGATCATCCGACTGAACGCAGCATGCCGCGAATCAGGGATTACCTATAGCCGGTTTGTCAGCGGGCTTAAAGCCGCTAACATTACGCTTGATCGTAAGGTTTTAGCTGATTTGGCAATTACAGAACCGGAAATCTTTGCCCAGATTGTCGAGCAGGCCAAAAAATTAAAGCCCAAGGTCGCAACTAAAAAAGCAGTCAGCAAGGTGTAACCGCGGGAATATGTTGTCGATGTTCTCTTAGATGCCCCGCTTTAAAGGCGGGGCATTTTAATTAGGGATGTCATTCTGAGCGAAGCGAAGAATCTTAAGGAGCCTTAAGATCCTTCTGCGCCTATGGCGTATCAGGAGGACAGCAATTAATAATATGCCGTGGAATTTCCAAGATATTCACAGCCAGGCCCAAACAGAAGCCCAGGCGATTAATAACCCGCAAATTTTGGAATCCTTTCGTCTAAAATATTTGGGGAAGAAAGGCGTTGTGGCCGCTGTTTTTGCTTCTTTGGGGACTGCTCCCGCGCAAGAGAAGGCAGCCATAGGCAAAGGGGCCAATGATCTAAGGGCCCTGGTTGAGGGACTGATCGCTGCAAAATCTTCAGAGCTTAATTCTATAAAGACCCAGCAAGAGCGTACAGACATTTCCCTGCCTGGCACAAGCGAGTCCTTAGGCCATACCCATATTTTGACCCAAACCCTGCAGGAGATAATTTCGGTTTTCGAACAGATGGGTTTTGTGACCATTGAAACCCCGGAAATAGAAACAGAATTCCATAATTTTACGGGCCTTAATATTCCCGTGGACCATCCGTCCCGGGACGCCTTTGACACTTTTTATTTAGACGCCGCTGACCCTTCCGCCAAAGGCCGTCGCCTTTTGTTGCGCAGCCATACTTCTCCGGGACAGGTGAGGATCATGAAGGCCCATAAGCCACCCATGGCCGTGATTGTGCCGGGACGCGTTTATCGCCCCGACGCGGTTGATGCCAGCCACTCGTTTATGTTCCATCAGATTGAAGGACTGTTGGTCGATGAAAAGGTCCAGTTCTCCGAGCTTAAAGGGTTATTGACGGAATTTTGCAAGCGATTCTTTGGCCCCAAGGTCATTATGCGCTTCCGTCCCCACTTTTTTCCTTTTACGGAACCGTCGGCAGAGGTTGATATCAATGCAGAGGTATTGGGGATCCAGCGCAAAAAGTGGCTGGAGATCCTAGGGTGCGGCATGGTGAATCCCAAAGTATTTGAAGCGGTTGGGTATCCCAAAGGTAAATATAAAGGCTTCGCTTTCGGCATGGGTGTAGAACGCATGGCCATGCTTAAATACGGCATCAATGACATTCGTTTGTTCTATGAAAATGATCTGAGATTTTTGAAACAGTTTTAAAATATTCATGTCATTCCCGCGTAAGCGGGAATCCAGTTAAAAAGAACAAGAAAAATTTTAAACCCATATGAAACTATCATTAAACTGGCTCAAAGATTATATTGACCCCAAAATCTCAACGGATGGGTTAGTGGAGCGCTTGACCATGGCGGGGCTTGAGGTGGAGGCGGTGGAGTCTGTGGGCGGGGATACGGTCTTGGAAATTGAGATCACACCTAATCGTCCGGATTGTTTGAATATATTGGGATTAGCTCGGGAAATTGGTGCCATCACCGATAAGGTAGTCAAATTCCCCAAGATCAAGTCACATAAAATACCAGCTATTAAAAATCTCATCCAAATTGAAAATAAGAAAGACTGCAGCCGTTATATAGGCACCTTGATTCGCAATGTTGAGATCAAGG
>CAZKUL010000249.1:0-2393 GCA_964555945.1 uncultured Planctomycetales bacterium | reverse complement strand
CGGGGTTTATGGGGACATAACGCACTTTATCGCCCTTGCCCATGATTTCGAATTGTTTAATACCCTCGCGTTCGACAATGTCTTTGATTTTTAAATTACACAATTCGGAGCGCCTCAGCGCATGGAACAAAAACGTGGCTAATATGGCCCGGTCGCGTTTGCCTTTTAAGGTCTTAGGATCCGGCGTATCCAAAAGGTCCTTGGCTTGTTGAGTGCTGATGGCCTGGGTTACGCCTTCATTGGCTTTGAGCTTTGGCCTTTCAACGCCAAGGACAGGGTTTATCTCAACAAATTTCTCATCACAGAGGAATTCAAAGAATTTTGAGACGCTTGATAGTTTCCTTTTGATGGAACGGATAGCATAACCTTCCTTTACTTTTGTTTTAGCTAAAGAATCGCGCCAGCTGATGATGTCAGAACGCTCAATTTCTTTGAAATCATCAACCGAGGTGATCTTAAACATGAAAATAAATTCAACCAAATCTTGTTTCCTGGCGGCCCTGGAGTTAAGGGAAGTGGTGTTCTGGAGCCAGAGTTTGACCAGTTCGTGCTCCAGGAAGGCAATTACAGGGGTTATAGGGGTTGTTTTTGGCATGTTTGGAGCACCTTTGCGAAGTCGGATGTGTATTTGAATGTATTTTACATAACTTATCATAATAGTAGTTATGATAAGTTAAAGGAATATTTCAAAAATCTTCCTTACCCTGCCTTTAATATTGCCACAGGTTGATTATCATTAACAGCTTGGGGGATATTATCATTGGCTGCGGAATTTATGCCCAACCAAAGGCGAAGGTTACTCATTGGTTGAATGTTGATGATCACCGGAACGAAGCCAGGGGCGTTTTCTAATTCCTTTAATTGCGCGGGGTCGATATGGAATTTAATACCCTGACCGTTGTTTTGTACTGTAAGGGCTTTGTCAGAGGTCAGGTCAATACCGCCTGTTCTAGCGTCTGTTCTTTTATGAATGGTATGAATGCGTTCAGCACTTATCTGTGCACTATTCCTTGCAATGTCGATTAACATGGCTTCATCCTGTTCATCCTGAGAGGTTAAAAAACCGATTAAACTTTCCTGACTCACCCTATTAATATCATCAATTATATAAACACCCGTTGCAACCTTCCTAAGCTGTTCGTGTAACTCCCTCTCTCGAGAATCTGTCGGAACAAAAACATTATCTCTTTGAAGGGCTTGAATATCCCTTTCGTCTGCCAAAACATGCCCCCCAGGCAAAATAAAATGTTTTTTATAACTTAGATCTTCCATTGTACTCCAACTAAAATCGTCAGTAATATATCTAGTCCCATTTTGACCCAAAGCACCTAATATATTTCTCATTTGTAAATAAATATTCAGAATTCTTGGTAAATTTTGTTTGGAAAGGTTGCTTCTGCTTAAAGTATTGTTTCGTGTAAATTCATTAGGATAAGTTACATTGCGATGGATGATATAATCTGCTTTTTCGTTATTCCCATGTTCCCTGCGGACTTTATCCATATCAGAATATTTTAAAGCACTAGCCACAACAAGATGAAATTCAATGTTTATGCCCTCTTGTCGAAAACGTTGAACAAGCTCCTCAAAATTATCTCGATTGATATCAACTATAATAGACGATATATCAATAGCATTAAAAATTATTCTCCAATCTTTAATTTCTTCACCTACTTCATGTTTCAAAGTTTCAATTAATCCATTAAGAAATTCTTTAAATTCAACTCCTCGTCCACCGATACCTATTTCATAGATAACAAATTCCTTTTTACCGCTTTTACGTTTTTGGGCAATTTTGTCTCGAAAATCATTTTCTAATACTCCCAATTGACTGGTCACCACTCTAATACCATCCTCTGGCTTCAATGAAAAACTGACCACTAAAGGAGTTTCTTTGAGGTGCATGTCTCTTAAAGCTTCCAACATTTCAACTCTTGTGAAGCCGAGATTGCTTAACTCATCCTCTAATCCACCCGGAATTTCTATTGACAGGTCTTTGTCATCTAGGACTCTGGTACTACTTACTGCACCTATTTTTAATTCATCTGGTATGATTCTTATTCTAACGGCTTGTCGTGCTGTCCCTACTACAGATTGTCGGTCCCCATGACCTGAAACAGCATTAGCCTCAAATGCATCCAACCAAAATGCTTTAGGAATTTCTCCATTCCGTGGTTGCCATGAAATCAAGATTTGATTCTTAGATGGCCTATAAACAACATCCCATGGGTGATCTGAAGGGTTCTCAATTTTAATGACCCGAGCAGTTTCAATGCCAATTTCTTGGAAATACCTTTCAGCAGATTGGACCATCCGCAATGACGATGCATTGCCCATACTAGCCACATAAATGGCCTCCTTTTCTCCTTCCCCCAACCAATCCAGAAAAGACC
>CAZKUL010000248.1:0-2398 GCA_964555945.1 uncultured Planctomycetales bacterium | reverse complement strand
AAGAAACGTGCCGGTAGGCACAAAATGTGGGTAGAAAAAATAGATTATGATTTATGTGGTTTTCTTTAAAACAAAAAAAGACCACCCGAAGGCAGCCTTTTTATAAAAGATTTGTAACTTTTTAATTAATAATCATCCGCCGCAAAACCCGTTCTTCTTTTACCCGATACAATTAATTTTGTACCTGCGGTTAGCCCCAGTTTTGTAGGATCATCCACGGTTAGTTCAAAATAAATACTGTCTGTAACTACGTGAGTATTCGACTTGGTTCCGTTCACAATTACCTGCCCGTTGGTAACGGTAAATGTGTTAAAATATTTCTTGGTGGTATCAATACCAGCCATATTCTGACTGCTTGTTGTTACGAAAGTCCTTTGAGGCACATTAGAGGTGGCCTTAAAGGTTAGATCGAACAAACGGTTTTTACCCGTAAGCAGTATTTCCGTAGAAATATTGGCTGCTGTGTTGCTGGTGAGGAGTTTAACCCAACCTATCCCAAGAACATCAGTACCATTAACCTTATAGTTTACCCACCACTCGCCGGAAATCGGATAAACCGGAGACGTATCAATGGTTGGATTGGGAAGAGTTTCACAACCTACCAGAAATGTTGTAGCTATCACAACAGATAATATGATTTTTATAAGTTCTTTCATATTGCTTTCAATTTTAATGGATTCATTGTTTGTTTAAGAAAAATGGTGCAACGAAGCCGGAACCATCAGAAAATTGCAATTCGTAAGTGATGCTTATTTTTCCATTGGAACCAGTTCCAACACTTGCAGTTCCTCCTTTAATATGAACTTCACCAAAGGCAGTAGGCGTATTTACAGGCATTATGGCTTTATTATTACCTTTATAGGTTAGGATACCTGGTGCACGATAGGCAGAACCATACCCTCTGAATATTTCATAAAACTCCCCATAATAATCACTAACATCATAAACCCCTGTGGCTATTTTAGTTAATGTTACAGGACCTCCTACCGTTGTGCCGCGGCCACCAATGTAATCGCCCGATAAGTCAAGTGATGGGTCTCCAAGTTCTACTACAATTATTTTTCTGATGGCGGTTACGGTTGCTCCATCGGCATTTTGTGCAATGTACTTTACCATATAAGAGCCTGGAACAGTATTAAGTAATGTATTAATCGTATTTACAAGCGTACCATTCTTTACAGTTGCTCCAGAATCCACGTATTGCTGCCCCGGTGCAAGAACAACCTGGGCTTGCCCTGTAATTGTAATTGTTGGAGGAGTGGTAGCTTTAGAAATTCCCTTGGTATCTTCTTTTTTACAACTTACTATAAAATAGATGAAGCCAATTAGAACAATTGCCGAAATATATTTGATTGTTTTCATTTTCTAGTCTTTTTTTAATAAATATAAACTCATTATTTCTTATCCCACCAAACCTTTGTGGTAATAGGAACTTCAGGAGGTGTATTGGGGTTACGCGATCGCTCGGAATTCTCAAATAAGAGTCTTTTTGGAAATTGATTTCCAAGAACAGAGGTTGCTGAAACCACAAATTGTCCTGGTATGTAAGCCGGGTTAAGCGTAACGTGATCCGCCAACATGGAATAAACATTGGAAGTTTTTGGGTACCCTGTTCGGTTGTGTTCAAAAAACATCTCTAAAGAATGAGAACCAGGCATGGATAGCCATTTCTGTGTAATGATGGCTTCCTGTTTTTGTTCAAAGGTTCCGCCAGGATAGGCATAAGGGCCTGCAATCATTGCGTCTGCATCAGCTGCTGTAAATCCGTCAAAAATGAATGCAGCCTCAACCCCATTTACATACAAGATTGAATCGGTATTTCCATTTGGATCGGTAATCGCAACTCCGTTAGGCGCGGCATAAGCTAATGCTTCGGCCTGTAAAAAGAAGCTCTCGGCCGCTGAAATAAATTGAACCGGATCAGTTGCCTTATTATTAGCTATAGACAATGTATTCGGGTCCACTCCTCCGGCTTCCGGGGAATTGGGTGCGTTGGCATCACCCTGGCCCAGACCTTTATAGATACCGTTTGCTTTAGTATAGTAAAAGCCTATCCGGGGATCGATGTTTTTCTGTAAAAAGCTTAATAATGTGGTACTGGCCCGAAGGTTTGTGCCCACATTTAGTTTCCGGTTATTATCTTCGAATAGTGGATTACTTTTTGAATCTGCATCAATAAACTGAGTCATAGCAGCATCTTCAGTCAAAAAATTTCCTAAATAGGTGTTATTATTATAGAGCTTCAGTAAACCTGCTTTGGCGACTTCCGGTCGTACATATATTTGTCGCATATAGATCTTTAATTCGAGTGTTACAGCGAATTGAACCCATTTGGAAAAGTCGCCACCAAAAAGAAAATCAGTGGCGCCGGGATTTGTTACTGTGGCAGCTGTAAGAT
>CAZKUL010000247.1:0-2411 GCA_964555945.1 uncultured Planctomycetales bacterium | reverse complement strand
CGAATTGTCATCAGGCCTGGTAAGAGATTAGGAAAATACGCACTTCGGCAGGCAAGTCAACCGTATTGAAATTCTTCCGAGGTATGGATGAGCTTGTTTATAGCTCGGACAATTTCTCCCCAAAGGCATTGTTGACCCAATACGCCAATAAAGACAAGAAAGCCTTGGAGGAAGTTGACATGTTGACCAGAATCCAAAAGAAATGCTTCATCGTTTTCGACCTTGGCCCAATCTTCTCAAAAAGGTTTGAAGATTTAAAAGATACCCTATCTGTACTTACCCGTGCTTTGGATGGAGACGGATTAAGTATGGATGGAGGCGTTCACGGTCAAAGAAAATTAACAGGTGATTACATGTTTGCCATGCTGGGAGCATCAATCCCATTCGCATATAAGGTATGGGATGTTACAGCAAGCCTGGGTTCCAGATTGTTGTTTCTTAATATGCCAAACATTGAATACGGTGATGATGAAATCATTGCTGATTACCTTGGCGGCATACCATACAAACAAAAGGTTGAAATTTGTAATGAGGCCATGAAACAGTTCGTTCCTTCCTTATTTAAAGAGAAAGGTGGGTTCCGAGCAATAGATTGGGAAGACAAGAATATTCCTATGGACGTTCTTAAAGCCGCATCGTTCTTTGCCAAGGTATTGGTGAAGCTTCGTGGCAAGGCCCCCTGCATGTATGAAGACAGGGATGGGAATTTTGAACATCAAGAAGTCAGTATCGAATGTCCAAAGCGAGCTATGGCTTTATTACTGAATCTGGCGAAGGGTCGTGCCATCATCTACGGCAGGAACCAGGTCACGATAGAGGATATTCCCTTACTTAGAGAAGTGGTATTAAGTTCTGGCCCTCAAGACAGAGGTAAAATAATGCGTGAGTTAATTAACAGGCCAAGCCACTCGATGTCAAAAGAGGATGTCTCTATCCTGCTCAAAGGCGGTGAAAAGATGACCAAATTGGCAATGGTCAATTTAGAAGTCTTGGACTTGGCTACAAGCGGTAAATTGCATGGTGAAGGCCGTGGTAGACCAGGTAATACCATAACCCTCTCTGAAAATATGGTCAAAAATATTGACTTATTACGAGGTTAAATCGAATTTTTTCCCAAAAATGACGGTGATAGAGAGATAGGAAGACATAAAAAGCCTATATATATCTTATTATTATTATTTATTTATTTATTTTTAATTCTTCTTTCTATCACTGTCAAAAATGGGAAAAAAATACATCCCGCAGTCGAATATGGTGTTTTCATCGGGAATTGAGGGTAACAAGCGGTTGTATCGTCTACATACCTATGTTACTTGACCGAGAAGTTGCAGTACAAGAACGGGCTTTGATGGTTTCCGCTTTTGGGAAGCCATCGAAGGTCGTTCTGGCAAGTCCTGTTGGATAAATTTTGAAGGGAAGCTTTAACCCGATGAAATTTTCCAACGGGATTGCCTAAATTGATAGGAGTAAAAACAGATTAAATCAGAAATGAGAATAAACAATTAAAATAATTAAGGATTTTGAGGTGCTACTGACCAAGGAGAATTTATGCGACAAGAAATATGGTTGTTTCAAAAGGGTTTTTACTTAGCACACATAATGGATGCAAAGTTGAAGCGTAAGCTTGATTTCTTAAAGAATTTCAAGTTAATGACTACATACTCATATCCAAATGGCGCAAAAGGCTGGGATTACATACTTCCCGCTCAAATGTACAAAAAAGCGGTCAAATGGATTAAAAATAATAAGGCCAAAGGGGAGGCTCAACATGGAGCAAATATTTCATGACTTTGAGAATCACCTCCTATTGCAAGGCAAAGCGAAGCAAACCATTAGGGCCGCTATCCGTAACGTCAGAGACTTATTACAAACGGTCAGTGACCCCATGCACCTGACAGCAGAGATAATTGCTGACTATCTGGCCCAGCGGGAGTGCTCACAGTCAACTAAGAATCAGATTATCTGTTCGCTCCGCAAATTCTTTGAATTTCAAGGCAGGACAGACCTTTCGTTTCCCAGGCAAAAGCATATATCAATGAAAGCCATTAGTCCGATAACGGATGATGAGAATAGAGCTATCTATCAGTATATTAACGATTATTTCCGACAATCATTAAGGGTTGTGACCATATTACGTTTTTTAGAACTCGGTTTAACGATTAAGGAATTGATTGAGTTGAAGTGGGATTATTTCAAATTTGAAGAAGGTTGTCTTGAAATTCCCAATAATCAAGGATTGACCCGAAAATTAATGCTGGATGATGAGATGAAAAGACTCGTGGGCTGGTATTACGAATATTACGAGGTGTATGGCAATAATGTTTTCAATTTGAGTGTAGGCAAGATAGAAAGAATCTTCGCAAAATTGAATAAAAACGCCCTCGGAGAAGGGCGGGCAATTTCTCCAAAAT
>CAZKUL010000246.1:0-2421 GCA_964555945.1 uncultured Planctomycetales bacterium | reverse complement strand
GCCATCAATCGAGAGAGAATTATGTGGCTTTACGGGATGTTATTGTCAATACAGCTAAGGGATTATTTTCAAAGCTCTCAAATACTCAACGTCAAACACATAAGAATATAGAAGAATTCTGGGCGCTCAATGATGTGTCTTTTGAAGTCAACCAGGGAGATAGTGTTGGCATCATCGGAAGAAATGGCGCTGGAAAATCAACTCTCCTAAAAATATTGAGTAGGATTACAGAGCCAACAAAGGGGAGAATATCTCTTAAAGGTAGAGTTTCTAGTCTTCTTGAAGTAGGGACCGGTTTTCATCCAGAATTAACAGGCCGCGAGAATATATATCTTAATGGGGCCATTCTTGGCATGAACCGTCAAGAAATCAAACGTAAATTTGATGAGATCGTGGCTTTTGCTGAAGTTGAAAAGTTTCTCGATACTCCTGTAAAACATTTCTCCAGCGGAATGTACATGCGTTTGGCCTTTGCTGTGGCGGCTTATCTTGAGCCGGAGATTTTAATCGTAGATGAGGTTTTGGCAGTGGGAGATGCCACCTTCCAGAAGAAATGCTTAGGTAAAATGAACCAGGTAGCCAAAGAAGGTAGAACGGTCTTGTTCGTAAGTCATAATATGAATGCTATAGAACAGTTATGTGATACCTGTATTATGCTTGAAAAGGGAAATATAAAATTATATAGCAAGGATGTACGCTCAGTAATAAAGCAATATTTTTTCAATGAAGATGAAAAAGAAAAGCAGGTTGAATGGAAGAATAACGGAAAAGAATTTGAAAATCCTTGGTTTAAACCAATGCGATTTGCGCTCACGGATGAACACGGAAATAATCTTGTAATGCCGGTCAGTAATGATTCTGGTATTTTTGTTACCATTGAAGGGGACATCAATGAAGTAGATAATGCCTTGGAAATTGGTTATGTAATATATAGTGAAGAAGCAACGCTTATTTACCGGTCGCAACATACAGATTTGCCGGAAAATGAATGGCCGAAATTAAAAAAAGGTAAATATATCTTTAAGAGTGCCATACCACGCAGATTATTAAATGAGGGCAGCTATAGATTAGAATGCAGTGGCTCTCTTCATTGCAGACAGTGGCTCTATCAGCCGGGAGTTAAAGCACCAGTAGCTTTTTTAACAATTCAAGGGGGATTGAGTGACTCACCCTATTGGATGGCAAAAAGGTCAGGAATAATAGCTCCTAACATGAAATGGACAGGTCAATAGAAAATGGGTCGTCTTTCGATAGGAATAAATAGAATGATTGGTGGACTTCTGACCAAAGTAAAAATTGATATTGGAGTGTAGTTATGGATGGCAAAGGTTATGAAACACCAATTTTATTTATAGTTTTTAATCGTCCGGATTGTACACAGAAAGTTTTTGAAAGAATACGATCTATCCAGCCAAAGAAATTGTTTGTAGCTGCGGATGGCCCTCGCTTGGATAAAGCAGGTGAAAAAGAAAATTGTGATATTGTTCGAAAGGTGGTTTCAGAAATTGATTGGAATTGTGATTTAAAGACTTTATTCAGGGAAGAAAACTTTGGATGTAAAAAAGCTGTAAGTAATGCTCTTGACTGGTTTTTTGCACAAGTTGAGGAGGGTATAGTTTTGGAAGACGATTGTCTGCCGGATTTGAGTTTCTTTAGATTTTGCCAGGAACTTCTTGAGAAATACCGGGATGATACGAGAGTTATGCATATTGCTGGTACTAATTTTCATGGAGCGTGGTGTCGCGAACCAGAATATTCCTATTATTTTTCGAATTTTGGATCGATTTGGGGATGGGCATCCTGGAAACGGGCCTGGAAATTGTACGATGTGGATATGACGGCTTATCCTGAGATTAAACGTAAAGAATATTTGAAGGACATCTGCAGGTCAAAAGATGAATTAGAATTTCGGATAAGTATTTTTGACCAGGTTTCTTCAGGACAACTGAATACTTGGGATTATCAATGGACTTTCGCAAGGTTAATTAATTCTGGTTTATCTATTGTTCCAAAAGAGAACCTTATAACTAATATTGGATTTAGTATAAATGCAACACATACAAATAGGGTCTTGACTAAGTCTATGTCTTTTCCAGCTACTCAATGTAAATTTCCATTGAAACATCCTGTCTTTCTTATAAGAGATACAGTTTCTGATATGAGATTTGTAAACTTCTTGACATCATATGAACACGGCAATTCAATTAAGAAAAAAATAAAGAAATTTTTTTTAAAAGATAATAAATTCTAATGAAAAAGATCGCATTTTTAACCACAGTTAACCATAACGTCGGTGACGATTTTATACGAGAAGGGATTGTTTACTTTCTTAAAAAGTACTTTGGTGAATTTGACCCAATGTTGATTCATAAGCATCAACCTTTAGCTAATGCGCCTCCGATTCTGAATTTTAAAGGAGGT
>CAZKUL010000245.1:0-2448 GCA_964555945.1 uncultured Planctomycetales bacterium | reverse complement strand
TTCCCAATTTCAAAGTCCCTGCCTTAATTGTCCCATCCTGTAACCCCTTAAAATATTCTTCATCTACTCTATTTTTCCAAAAATCAACAACTTCTATACACCTTTCAATAGTCCCCAGATCATAAAGATCACCATAATAAGATTCTTCTTTTAAATATTTATCCATTTTCTTCCTCCTAATCTTACTTATAAATTATCTTTTTTCATTTCTACTCTTCAGCTTCTCTTTTCCCGTTTGCTTGGGGTTGTTCCAGACCCCTACCTCTCTGTCAAACCTATCGTTGAGAGGGAGGGGTCTGGAACGAATTGTGAGCGCAAGCGAACAAAACCCCAAGCAATAAGGGCACTTACAAATAAAAAATTCTATACTTTTTCTATGTTTTGCAGAAAAAATATAGAATTTTTATAGAATTAATTTTCGATAAAAAAGGGAATTCTGTCTTTAATAAGACATAATTCCCCTTATTGAATCAGTCCTCAGTCTATCTAAAACCATCAATTTAGATTTTAACGGTCCCCGATTGGTTGAAACAAAGAACCTTTAAGCTGCGTTTTAGAACTAAAATCCTTCCGTATAGATTTTAAGAAGTCAATTGGTGATACCCTGTCGTTGCCACGGTTGCAATCAGTGATAACTATATCAGGCGTTCCCTTCTTAAATTCAGCGAGCGCCTCTTAGCCTGAGGTTAAGACCTTGGTGGCTACATTCTTTAATAACAATTTAAGACAAGGACGCCACCATTTGTTTTAACGCATCCTTTATTTTGCTATACAGAAAATTACAATACGGCACAAGCTGCCTATCTTGAATGTGGTCATCCATTTTGGCTGTAAAAGATTGATCGAGCTTCTCGACATCAACTCGGCAAGAAAATGTTTCTTTTGGGGGTTGACCAACCAGGCTCATAGCCCCCATAGGTTCAACAATTATCACGTGACGATGATCTTTATGTTCAAATACCTTACGAATTTCTCGCATCCCGTAGAAACTATGGTTATCTTCACAGAAATTGCCAACTAAAATAGTTTTCAAGGTCTCTACTGTAACTAAAGGGGCAACCTTCTTAATTGTTATGATACCTCTGACATTAAGCTTAAAGGCAGCGTCCATAATTTCAGCAATATTATCTATTACACTGCTCAATATGGAGAAAAAAGCACTGATCTCAGTCAAAATGTAGCTACCCATGGCTTCTTGATGACTAAAGCTAATTATGATCTTGCCATCCTGCAATTTCTGTAGAACCCTGCTATCTCCGGTTTCTTCAGAAACGCCTTGGAAGTTGTAATAATTACCCCAATTGAATGTCTGAATTATCTGCAACTTATAATTTAATAATTCGATTTTATGTTCAATTGAAGCACACAATGTTTCTATTTTCTCGGTAGCTTCCTGCTGCTCAGTAAGGAGCTTTGCTTGAATTGGGGTGCCCTTTTGATTTTCTGGGCATAAATAACAATCTCCTACAATGCTCTCAAATCTCAGGGACAACCCTTTTAAATCAGCATGAATATCATCAATATAGACGCTATTCATATTCTGATTCCTCATCTCTTTCTAACTCTTCCTTTATGGTTTCCTCAGCATACTTTGTGATGTCCTTAAAAAAGTCTTTTGCTGGATGACCCTCTAAAAAATTATTTGCAGCTCCTATTCCGTTTTTCTGGAGCATGACATGTTTTTCTGATGGTTGTCCGTCACTTCTTGACCAACCTCCACTCACAGCAATACTAAATAAATTGGAACGGACAGCCTTTAAACAATCCTCAGAAATCTCGGAAGCTGCTTTAAGAAGCTCTGCAATAAAATCAGCGTGAGCAAATATAAAACTCTCCGGAGCATCTCTTAAAAGCATAGAAATCCCTTCAAGCTTAAGTGGGTCTTTCAGAGATACCCACTCTGACAGGATTTCCAATGACTTATTAGAGTAATTTCCCGAAATAGCTTGAAATAACTTTGGGAGCCAGAAACCATCTCTTCCCTGAGAATCAATGCTTAAGTCTCTAATATTCCTTATGTGCTCTTCAACATGAGCAGCACTTAACACACCCAATAATTTATGACCAAATTCTAAATATGGTAAGGGGGCGTACTCACGATGCTCTGGATTCTGGCGAGAGAAGGATAATCGGTCTATTAAGAACGCGGAAACTAATTCAGGAAATTGAGAACCCACCTTTTCTAATAATTCTTCAACATGATAATCTTGACCTTTAAAAACATTTAAAGGAACCAATTGCTTGAAAATATTCTCAAAGTCTTCCCTAGTAAATTTCTCAAATGGAATACCATAATGGTCATTGATACAACCACAATATTGTTCCTTAGAATCATCGTCAGGCTTGAAACCAAGAAAAAGTCTTTTTGCATCTATAGGATTAAATTGCCCTAAATGAGAGATGGTCGATAATAGGTTTGAGGTCGTCTGTGGATTATTGAGTTGCGCA
>CAZKUL010000244.1:0-2465 GCA_964555945.1 uncultured Planctomycetales bacterium | reverse complement strand
GCGTATAAACAAAACTCTACTTGCTGCTTATAATCAAAACGGCCAAAGGCAAATGTTTCCTTGGCCCAGGTGATGATCGATGAAACATGCAATCCTTCCTTGAGAAACATGTCATACATAGGACCAAACTGACGGCTGCCGTTCCAGACGTATACCGCTGCCCCTTCATCCAAGACTGAAAAGCCGTTCTTTAAAATTTGCCTTAGCCATTCCTCAAATTTGTCCTGCGGCATATGATCATTGGCGATCTTTCGCCAATTTTGCTGTGGATTACTAGCATTTTGCAGGTTCTCCCCATAATTGACGTTATAGGGCGGATCGGTAAAGAGCAATCCGGCCTTTTTGCCATTTAATAGACGGTCCAGGTCTTCTTTCTTCGAAGAATCTCCACATAATATCCGGTGATTGCCTAATTCAATGATATCCCCCGGCTGAGTTATTGCTTTTGCATTAGGATCAACACCTGAATTGAAGTTATCTTCGACCGGCTGCTCATAAAGATCGAATATTTGACTGATTTCAGACAGATCAAAGCCGGTTAATCCGATATCTAAGCCATCTATTTTGGTCAATTCTTCCAAAATATCGGCGAGTTTCCGGTTGTCCCAATCACCACCAATGCGATTTAAGGCCAGATTAAGGGTCTTTTCTTTGTCTATATCAAGGTCAACGACGCTTACTTCTACCTCTTTTAAGCCTTGTTCAATGAGAACTTTGAAGCGTTGATGGCCTCCGACAAGGTTCCCGGTGCGGCTATTCCATACCAATGGCTCAACGTAACCAAAAGTATTGATGCTTTTCTTGAGTTTTTCGTATTCGGCGTCACCCGGTTTTAGATCTTTACGCGGGTTGTACGTTGCCGGATTGATTTTATCAATGTTAATCTTTTGTATGTTCATTTAAGCCTTGGGGAAAAAGTAGGATAATTTTGGGTGGTTAGTATTCGTCCGTAAATTCTGCACATCAAAATTATACGGGTCTTTACTAACACCTTTAGAAAATGTGACAACATCCTTTGGCCTCCAATCTATGGGGCCTGCTTTCTCATCAACCGCAAGGGTGTTTAATTTAAACCTTCGGGAACCTACGGTCATAGCGTCATTAGAATCCATATCCTCTATAAAATATTCTTTCTTCAATTCGACATCAGCTGGTGTATTAAATCTTTTCTCCGGTGAAGACTGATCGGTTGGTTTTTCATCTTTAATAAAAGTGATTGGCTGTGGTTTTCCGCCTTTTGAGTTCTTCGCTGTAATTGCAGCATTAAAAGATTTGCCAAATGGACCCTGCCGTTCTGCAGTACTCTTTGGTTTAAGATCAACTTCATCACCTTCATTCCATCCTTTGGGCCTACCCATCAGGAACTGATACCACCGGCTATTCGATAACAGCATTTTTACATTATCAATATATTTAATTTTCCATTTCGTATTTGACTCCATCTTCATCCCTCCATGATTAATATACTTCTTATAAATTTTACTCTTCCCAAAACCCTTGTAATCGCCAGCAGGATTTCTCACCCAGACTTACATTCTTGATATTGTAAAGTCCAAAGGCCCACTCACTTCTGGGCAAGATGACAACCGTATCCGACTTAGACCATGATGTTGAACCAAACTCTACATTCATCCATTGAGAATAATCATTCAAGGTAATATTTACCCCTGAATCCTCAGCATGAATTATTTCTAATTGTTCGTTACATTTAACGTATTTATCAGATTTGATGAATTTCCTTGAGGAGAAATGTTTTAATAATGTTGGGGATGGCTTCCAGGCTTTCTTTTTAATCAAAGACTGAAAAAGATTCTTGAATTTATCCATCTGGCCAATTCGCTGCATTTCACCCTTCCTGGCTTACTGACATTTTTATGCTCATCACTGACGCTACATGTCCTCTAAAAATGCAAAAACCCCGAGAGGAATGAAAATCTTCCATCGGGGTTTTATAAAGAATCGTTTTGTATACGTGTTCAATAACCAATCTCCTTAAAGGCTAAAACTTGGATTATTTTGCAGAGACAAAATTCTTAAATTATATTTTTATATTATCACATGATTAATGTGCTCAATTAAAAATCGATTTTATTTTATTTCAACTTCTTAGGCTTTACCGTTTTGTGTTCAAGTTCTTTGACCACACGGTCAAAATCGGAAATGTAATCCTTCCCCTGTTCCTTGCGATACCTTCCCAACTCCTCTTGTGCTTTTTGCGCGGCTGCCTCGGCACTAACACTTCCAGCGTTCTTCAAAAGCTCCCGTTCACTCAATTTTAAAAAGTCATCCAGCTTTGTAATCCAATCTGCCATTTTCATCAGCCTCCCATTGGTGGCCTGCAATTCTGCAAAATCAAGATACATCGATACAATTAGATTAAGCTGCTTGAGTTCGCCTTCTGTAAGATAGTTCTTAGCAACCTTTACATCTTGCGCGGTGATGTAATTGCCTTTGAAGCTGGTTAG
>CAZKUL010000243.1:0-2518 GCA_964555945.1 uncultured Planctomycetales bacterium | reverse complement strand
CAACAGCAGAACCATGTTCAAAATCATGGCCTTTATTTAAGGAATTTCTCATCCAAATCTTTCCAAGTTCAATTGCTTTTGATTCCTTCATAAATACATTTTAGCATTTTTATGAAGGATGATATAATACCCTGATATTGGAGAGGTGCCTGAGTGGTCGAAAGGAACTCACTGCTAACGAGTCGTAGGCCGTAAGGTCTACCGCGGGTTCGAATCCCGCCCTCTCCGTATTGTTGATATGCTTCTTCAAGTACAGTGTGTAATAGTTCTAAACCCCTTACAGAATTAGATAATTCACATCAAAAACTAACTGTTCGATATAATATTCTAGGTATAAAAACGCGCCGTCTTCAACACAATTTTACTTACCATTCGGTTCTAAGAAGGAACCCTTATTTTTTATTTTTTCATTCTGAAGTTTCTCAATTTTATTCCAATCCGAAACAACATCTAATGAGGCTTCCCACAACTTCTCAACGGGTAATCGATTCTTAGTTTCCGTTATTTCACTATATTGACCTTGAGCAATTGTATCGGCAGAAGGAATATTATAGATTTTATTTTCACCAATTATCCATCTGTCATGAATTGAAGCTGCAATTTTAGTATCCATAATCTTCATTTGTGACTGAATGTTTTTGGTCGAAAGTTCTTTATTAAATCTAATAAATCGATCCCTAACACTCTTATCTATTTTATCAATCGATCCTAATAGTTTTATATCTGAGAAATCTCTGTCGGGGTTCTCGTTAATTGTTTCCATCAAAATCTCCAAGGTTTTCAAGGTGAGATACTTATCAACCCAAACCAGTGATCCCTTACATTCATTTATTACTTTTTTCATTGCGACAATATTTGAAAATTGATTTTCTGGCCTTATAAAAGCATTCAACGCAACTTCATTTGAGCTTCGATTTTTTTCAATACCCTTATCACTCAGGAATTTGTCACCCTTTTCTAAATAACCATCGGAGGTAAGTTTAACTGTAAATTCACTAAAAGTACCCGGCATAATATCTAAATATCCGGCGTCCTTTATATATTCTATTAATGACGATAATTCTTCTGTGTTTTCTGAAAATGCTAGTGATATATCAGTTACAACATTCAAATCAACCGAAGATCCAAATGAACTTGTTCTTCTTAGTATTGCTTGAGTTAAGTACCACGCCTTAAGTTTGAGATCCGAGATAATTGGGATCGCAATATCTTTCAAAATGTTCTCAAGAGAATATGAGTTTAAAAAGAAATCATATGTTTTTTCTTCGTTTTTTAATCTCAAAAAACCCGATATCCTAGACCTATTTTTAACCATATCGTTATCATTTGAAAAAAGCAGTGTTCCGCTGATCCTAAATCTGCCACATCTTGGACATTCAATTATGTAGCTATCCATTTCCCAGTTTGTTTTAACAACATTTTTAAAACGGCACACCGGACAACTAATCTTTTCTGTAATTTCAATAAGTATATTATATAATATATCTTCTAAATATGGAGAACGAATTTATTATCTATAATCTAGAGTTTCCTGAATATTTCAATGAGATTTCTATTGGTGACTATGTAATTAAACGTCTCCCCGAATATAACGAATCACACAAACAAATGATGTGGACAGTCAACTACTATGGCGGAGAATTGTCAACAGAATGGCGAAATGGTTCACACCAAGCTACTGCAAGTGTGACAGAAATAAATCACTCATCAGATCTAGCATGGAGATATACTAATACCACAAAACTAGATGATATTTGCTTAATTCTATCAATATTCTCTGGAAGACATGTTTTTGCAATCTCTAAAGCTAAACACGATTCAAATCCTCTTCTAGTAGCAGATCATCGAACTTTTAATTATGGCGGAATTTTAAAATGTTCTTTACCTTATGAAGAGGAGTTTTTTAAGGAAGATACACTTGAGACATTAACACCAGAAGAGATTGAAAATGATGAATATTATTACGTGAATCGTAGGGACCGAGGATTTATTACCGGTATTAATAATATACTAAACTTGATCGAAAGTGAGGATTGGAAATCTAAATATGCCGACGGATATTTTTTAATCTTTTTTGAAAAAGCATTATACAGAATGGATATTGAAATTCAGTTTTTGTTGTGTTGGATCATTTGGGAACACCTCTTCGCGGTACTAAAAAAGAATGAATATACTGAAGACCAACTTGAAAACGATATTGATGGGAAGTTTAAAATTATCTTTCTTCTCACAACTTATTTTCCTATGGTTTTAAATGCAAATTCTCGACGCGAAATTGATAGAATAAAAAACGCACGAAACAAATTGGTACATCTCGGTCAAAAACCAAACGATGTAGACTATGAAGAAATGGATTTATTCATTCGCGCCACGGAATATTTGATTTGCAAGACTCTAAATCTAACACCTTCTAATCTTTTTAATACTGATGAAAAGTTGGCACGATTTTTAAGATTAAGAAATTAGAAACTTTAATCTCTCATTATAAACATTTATTCTTTTAAATTCCTTTATCTTT
>CAZKUL010000242.1:0-2542 GCA_964555945.1 uncultured Planctomycetales bacterium | reverse complement strand
CTGAAAATGACAATGACTTGACAAACCCCAGCTTTTTGCTATACTTTTAGCAGACAGACATTGAGAGTGCTAATTTAAGTTACACCTATGGCCAAACATTCTGACATACAGATCCGCAAAGACCGTATATTGGCCATTGTCATCAGCCGTTATATCAAGACTGTTTTGCCCGTAGGCTCGCAATATATTACGGATGAACATAATCTTGATGTTTCTCCTGCAACGGTGCGTAATATTCTGGCCGATTTAGAAGAAGAGGGATACCTGACCCATCCTCATACGTCGGCCGGCCGCATGCCCACACAGCAGGGGTACCGCTATTATGTGGACCATCTGATGCATGAAATCCAGCTGCTGGAAGAAGAGAAGCGAAGGATTTCCCAAGAATATAAACGTCATGTGCATCAACTGGAAGATTTAGTTGAAAAAACTTCCCAGGTCATTTCTGATCTGACCCATTATACCAGCATTGTCTCTTTGGATGATGGAGACCAATATAAGATCATCTGCAAGGGAACTAGTTATGTGGTCGGTTATCCAGACAGCACTGACATTTTAAAGATCCAGGCGATTTTACGGGTGCTCGAAGAAAAAGAGCGTCTTATGGAATTGATCAATCGCGCGTTGGAAAAGAAAATTGAAATTTATATCGGCCACGAAATGGCCCTGAAGGACATGGAAGGTTGTTCCCTGGCGGTTTCTCACTTTGAAAAGGATGGCATGAAGGGGCGTATCGCGGTGCTCGGTCCCACACGCATGCAGTATGACCGCGTGGTTTCCACCCTTGAGTATATCTCGCAAATCTTAAGCCGTTAATTTAAAGCACTATGGATGAACAAACTCAGAAACCTCAAGAAGAACATTTGTCTCAAGAACCGGTCGTTGAAACGGTGCCTAAAGCGGCGGATGAAAATCTGGCCTATAAAGATAAATACGTGCGGCTTCTAGCGGAATTTGATAACATGCGCAAGCGTCATGAGCGCGAACGCAGCGATCTGATCAAATACGCGCATGAGGAAGTCATCGTTGAATGTTTGAAATTGTATGACGATTTGGAAAGATCCCTATCGGCTTTTAAATCCAAGGAAGGGACGGATGCCAATTTAGTCAAGGGCCTGGAGATGGTTTATAATAATATGAAGGATTTGATGGGCAAATACGAAGTCAAGCCCATTGAAACTAAGGGGAAACCATTTGACCATAATACCCAGGAGGTTCTGATGCAGCAGGAAACGACGGAGTTTCCTGACGGGGTGGTTATGGAAGAATTGGAAAAGGGATATACCCTGGGTGGGAAGGTCGTACGCACGGCGAAAGTGAAAGTGGCGAAGAATATTAACTGACGTTAAACGTAATGTTTAACGTCATCCTGAGCCAACTGGCGAAGGATCTTAAGGTGCATTAAGATTTTTCGCTACGCTCAGAATGACATACATAGGAGAATCATATGGCACGCGTTATTGGAATCGATTTAGGAACATCAAATTCAGCAGCAGCCGCCATGGAAGGCGGCCGTCCGGTGATCATCCCTTCAGCGGAAGGGGCTGGTGTCTCATCGGGCAAAGCATTCCCGTCATTTGTGGCCTTCACCAAGGACGGTCAATTGCTGGTAGGAGAACCGGCCCGCCGTCAGGCGCCGATCAATTCAGAGGGGACGATCTATGCCTCCAAGCGCAAGATGGGGACGGATTTTAAATTTAAAGTTTTCGGAAAAGAATATACACCCCAACAGGTCGGATCTTTTATTTTGCAAAAAATTAAATCCGACGCGGAGAAATTCTTAGGTGAGACAGTCGATAGTGCCGTCATCACCGTTCCTGCCTATTTTAACGATAATCAGCGTCAGGCCACCAAGGACGCAGGCGAAATTGCCGGTCTTAAGGTATTGCGCATCATCAATGAGCCCACCGCGGCGTGCCTGGCCTATGGCTTGGATAAGGCCGGCAAAGAGCAGAAGATCATGGTTTTTGATCTGGGCGGCGGTACGCTCGATGTGACTATTTTGGAAATGGGTTGGGATGCCGCCTCCAAGGCCGCGACCTTCGAGGTCTTATCCACTTCCGGGGATAATCAATTAGGCGGAACGGACATGGACAATGCCTTGATTGATTACATTACTACGGAATTTAAGAAAGAATCCGGCATCGACCTGCGCAATGACAAGATGTCATTCCAGCGCCTGCGAGAAGCCGCTGAAAAAGCGAAGGTGGAACTCTCAAGCACGGTGGCGACGGAAGTCAATTTACCTTATATCACGGCGGACGCCACAGGCCCCAAGCATTTGACCATGAAAATTGAGCGTGCCAAACTGGAAAGTCTCATCGCTCCCTTGATTGACCGCTGCCGTGGTCCCGTACGTCAAGCCATCAAAGATGCGTCGGCGAAACTCGGGGAAGATGTCAAAATCGACCGTGTAGTTTTAGTGGGTGGTCCCACCCGCATGCCCATTGTCCAGCAATTCCTGGAAAAGGAAGTGGGCCAGAAAATTGAAGGCGGTATTGATCCCATGGAATGCGTGGCCTTAGGGGCTGCTGTCCAGGGG
>CAZKUL010000241.1:0-2543 GCA_964555945.1 uncultured Planctomycetales bacterium | reverse complement strand
CAAGGGTTTTGCGTAGGGGTGGCTAGTGCGATTGATATTGTCGAGCTCGCCCTTAAGACGTATGGCACGCCTTTATATGTCTACCATGACATTGTGCATAACACTTCGGTTGTGGAGGACATGAAAAACCGGGGGGTCATCTTTGTTGAGGACCTCAAGGACGTCCCTCATGATTCACGGATCATTTTTAGCGCGCATGGGATACCTCCTGACCTTATCCAGGAAGCAAAGGCACGCCGTTTAAAATACGTTGATGCCACCTGTCCGTTGGTAACCAAGGTGCACAAGGAAGCCATCAAATTCTCCGACCAGCATGTGGAGACCGTGCTTATCGGCCATGTGGGCCATCAGGAACTCATCGGCACCGCAGGTTATGTGCATCCGGATTTGCTGCACATCATCGAGAATGAAGCTGACATTGATGCGTTGACCATTGACCCTCAAAAAAGCGTGGCCTATATCACCCAAACAACTCTTTCAGTCGATGAAACAAAAAGTATTATTGAAAAATTAAGAATGAAATTCCCTAGATTGATTGGTCCTCCACGTTCGGACATCTGTTATGCCACCCAGAACCGGCAGGATGCTGTCAAAGAATTGGCCGGATTTTGTGATTTCATTATTATCTGCGGCTCCCCACATTCGTCCAACAGCAACCGTCTGCGCGAGACGGGCGCACAAATGGGTGTGGCGAGTGTCATTGTAGACACAGCCGCGCAGCTTGATTGCTCTCTTTTAAAGGGCAAACAACGCGTAGGCTTAAGTTCCGGTGCCTCTGTCCCCCGCTACCTGGTGGATGAAATCATAGATAAGATTAAATCATTAGCGCCGGACACAATCGTCCATGAATTCAGCAACCCGGAGAAGAACATTGTGTTTCCGGTACTGCAATTTAAGGAATAGTTGATGGCTAAATTAATTATTGATAACATCACTTATGATGTTCCTGATGGTGAGCCGATGGCCCAGGCTTGCGAATCTGCGGGCATTCCTTTTTCCTGTAATTCAGGGGTCTGCGGCACCTGCCAGATTGAAGTATTGGAAGGCGCAGAAAACATCAATGAATTAAACAGGGAAGAAATAGAACTGGCCATGGACCGCACCCACCGGCTGGGATGCCAATGCAAAATTCTAAGCGGTTCTGTCAAGGTCACATATTAAATGTTCATCCTCCAGGAAACGCCCATTGATGTTCAAAAAGCCAGGGACTTCTGCCGCAATCCGGCCAACGGGGCCCTTGTCACTTTTGAGGGGACGGTCAGGGCTGACGAAGCCAATGGCAGTACCGTCAGCGAGCTTTTATATCTTGCGGATACCCCTGCTTGTCTTGCCGAAGGTGAAAAAATAATCATCGAGGCCCTCTCCAAGTTTGCCATCAGCGAGGCAGTATGCGTCCAACGCATAGGTCAGTTAAAGACCACCGAGACCGCCGTGTGGATCGGTGTCTGGGCATCCCATAGGGATGAAGCCTTCAAAGGATGTCGCTATATTATCGAGGAGATCAAAAAAAGATTACTTATCTGGAAAAAGGAATTCTACAGCGACGGAAGTAAAACCTGGATCCGTGGCGGCCAAACACCGCTTTAGCCCCCTGACATGAATATAAAACCCAATGCCCTGCTCTCTGCCTACACCACTTTTCAATTAGGCGGCCTTTGCCCTTATTTGATCGAATGCGCTTCACCGCAGGAGCTGATCCAAACGATCCAAAGATTAAAAAAAGAAAACACTCCCTTTCTCTTGATAGGTGGCGGGTCTAACTTGGTTGTTTCTGATCAGGGGCTGAATACGACCGTCATTCGTTATCTGTCTCCCACGCCACTGATTGAACGCCATGATCATGATGTCACTGTTTCAGCCAGCACCAATCTGGATGATCTGGCCCTTTTTTGTGTAGATGAAGGTTTGGAAGGTTTAAATTATACGACCGGCATCCCTGGGACTGTCGGAGGTGCGGTGGTGGGCAATGCCGGCGCCTGGGGCAAACAGGTGGGTGATGTGCTCAAATCTGCGATGATCCTGGATGATCAAGCCCATGTCAAAAGTGTGAATACTGATTACTTTTCTTTTTCTTACCGCCATTCACGGTTTAAAGAAACGAGCGACATCATCATTTCCGTCACATTTGCTTTAAAGGCCGGTGATCCAATTGCTTTGGCCCAAGAACGTGCGGAGATATTAAAAAAGCGCTCTGAAAAGCATCCCCATATGGCCACCCAGCCCTGTGCCGGTTCATTCTTCCGCAATGTGGAACCAAGCTCAAAAGCGGGTCAACGTCAAGCCTCAGGATGGTTTTTGGAAGAAGCCGGCGGGAAAAATCTAACAGTGGGCGGCGCCTATGTTTTTGAGAAGCACGCCAATATCATCATCAAAGGCCCGCATGCCACTGCCCAAGACGTGCATGACCTCCATTTAAAAATGATGGCCGTTGTCCAAGAAAAATTCGGACTGCAATTGGTCCGCGAAGTGCGCTTTGCCGGAGAATTTCATACGCCGCTGCAAAAAAACAAGGAAGGTTTTTGGTAAATAAAATTGGGACACAT
>CAZKUL010000240.1:0-2548 GCA_964555945.1 uncultured Planctomycetales bacterium | reverse complement strand
AAGATACAGCTTTTTGGTATTGCGATCTACTAGAAAACAAAGAAGCCATCGTTTAAAATTTGACCTTTACCCCGGCCGCTATATTGCGTCCCGGAGCTGGATAATAAACCTCAGGCGCGACAAAAGTCGGCCCAAAAAGAGCCCCGTCAACAAGCCCATAACTGGATCCATAAACAAAATAGTGGGTGTTAAAAATATTATTTAGACTGACCCACACTTCAAAATTCTTATAATTATATTTAGCGCTCCAATCAACAGTTTCATAGCGCTTTACTTTAGGATAAAGATTAGCATCATCGCCTATCCCATATCGCTTGCCCACAAAATTGGTTGTAATCGACGTGCTTAAACCTTCCAGGGGCCGGTAAGTCATCCCCGCATGAGCTATCTGGTCTGGAACATCCGGAATTTGGCTACCGGAATATTGGCCTTTAAGAAATGTGGCCTGCTGGAAAGTTATGTTGGCAAAAGGCTCAATTTTCCTGTTTAACAATTCAACTGAAATGTCAGCCTCCTCGGAATAGTGCCTGGTCCTGCCACCATAGTTTGTATTTCCTAAACTAGGATCGTCGTAAATTTCATTCTTATATTGGGCTTCTGTAGCAGTAGCCCCCAGATTAATGTCTTTAAAACTTTTGTCCTTGATGCCTAACTGATACTGATTCCCCACCTGATAGGTGAGCCCTGATTGGATTGATTCAGGCGAATCGCCTCCTGAATAAGGGAATGGATCTTGAAAGAACTCATCAAGATTGGGAAACCGGTATGAACGGGTGTAATTGACAAACACTTTTGAGTCTGGATTATACTTATATCCAAGGCCGCCGTCGTATCCTTCGGTTGTGGGAGAACGATCAAATTTTGTAGGTGTTTGTTGGGTTTGATTAAAAACATAGCCGGCCCAGGCGCCCCTTACTCCGGTATTAAGCAGCCAATGCTCATCCACGGTCAATTCATCCAACAAATAAATACCTTGGGAAGCTTCGCTTGCATCGACAATATCTTCAAGACTATTCGGAGAATTGATGCGCCTTTTTTCCATATAATAAATATAATCATATCCTGAAGTTAATTTATTCTCTAAACGGTCTGTCAGGGGTGTTGACAAAATGAGCTTGGGTTGAAATTCATAAGATTCTGTTTCATAGTTTGTCGAAAATCCGGTACCCGGATCGACAATATTAGAGATACTCTTCCTTGAGGAAGTAAACAAAGATAAATTGATACTGCTCCCTCCTGCCTCCAATTTCAAGTGGGGGGTCAAATCGAAATGAGAGTCTGAAGTCGTCCCGTAAGCAACAGCGAATGGGTTTATTCCCGTCCGGCCTATGGAGTCAATGCCGTCAATGGTCGCCCCATGAGAGGTACTAAAATAATTAGCAATGCTTATTCCACCAGGGAGACGATATCGATCCAGGTGATATCCTTGTGAAAAATCAAGCCCGAACATATCAGTAGGATTGTAATCTAAACGTGTATCGTAATCATTGGCCCAAAAATTATCATAGGTGCGATAATTATTACTTTGTTGACGATCATAATTAAATTGATACGCCAATTGGGGAAGCCCTCCGCTGATCTCCATCCCATCTTTATTGCCTTTATAACTATCCACTTCACTGGTCAAGGTCACTGCGGGCCGGGTATTTTCCCTGCCTTTCTTAGTAATGATATTGATGACCCCACCGGTCGCGTTATCTCCATAAAGCACGGTACTGGCACCCTGGATGATTTCAATATGGTCAATGGAACTTAAATCAATCAGGGATAAATCCGGTGAACTGCTGTCAGGCTTATTCAAACGCCTGCCGTCAACTAATACCACCACGTTAGAAGTGCTCGATTCCCCAAACTGCCCCATATGGATTTGTTGATCTTTAATATTACTATCAACGCGTGCATCTATGCCTGGTACAGTAGCCAGAAGTTCCGGTATGTTCTTGGCAGGTGAATTGGCAATGTCCTCTGAGGTAATGATGCTGACATCTTTGTTCATCTGCCCCACGGTATCGTTGCTGCGTGAAGCTTCGACCACAATAGGTGTCAAATCAGCCGCATCGTCAGCTTTTACCCAATTGACACCACACAAAAATAGAACAAATAAAGAAATTAAAATTCTCATATTTTCTCCTGTTTACAATAAAAAACCCCAACCGTAATTAAACGATTGAGGTGTTCCCGACACTGCTCAATATATGCGCATCATGTCCTGTTCTCTCGCAGGAAGTCAGCTTTTAAATACTGTCAGGCATTCGGACTTTTCAAGCTTTACAAGGTTCCTTCTAAGCTTGAATTACCGCAGCGGGACTGTTCTCGATTCACACGAGATTACCCTGAAACAGTATGTTATATTACAACAATCTTGCCAGGACCGGAGATTCACGGCGGGCAAGTAACAATTCCCAAATGGCGAATAAGACCAAACTATACGCTAAGCTCGAAACCAGGGTGCTTCGGAAAAAGGGTATGGCTAAAATATAACATTGCTGCAATCCTGCCCAGGTATGGGGATAAAGAGTGAGGAATGCGCCGAAATTGGTCACCACAA
>CAZKUL010000239.1:0-2558 GCA_964555945.1 uncultured Planctomycetales bacterium | reverse complement strand
CCTTTTATAATCGGCCAGGGCTTTCTTAGGGTCACGGCGATTATTGAGCCAGACCTGTAAAGCGCCCAATTGCGCGATGCCGTATTCAATATAATAAAATGGGACTTCGAAAATATGCAACTGCCTGTGCCACAAATAATTCTTTGTTTCCCCCAGGTCACTCCAGTCGATAAATTTACCGCCGAATTGTTCATAGAAAGACACCCAAGCCTGACGCCGTTCATCCGCAGAATGCTGGGGATGTTCATAAAGCCAATGTTGAAAAGCATCAATATTCGCCACCCAAGCCAAGGTTTGGATGATCCCCTCCAGATGTTCACGATTAGACCTCTTTAAATCTTCAGGACCATAGAATTCACTTAAATACTCCCCTCCCATAAGCTCCATGGCCATGGAAGCCACTTCACAAAATTCCATGGGCGCGTGCCGGTAGTCGACAATGGCCTCCTCTGAACTGGCCAAGGCATGAAAGGCATGTCCCGATTCGTGTAACAGCGTGCGAATATCATCATCAATACCTACAGCGTTCATAAAAATAAATGGCTTACGGGCTTCGCTCAGGGTATTTTGATAGCCTCCCGGCGCTTTCCCCTTGCGGCTGGCCAGGTCCAAAAGCCCCCAATCACGCATCTCCTTAAATTGAAGGCCAAACTCATGGTCCAATTTATTAAATATCGAGCCTGTGCCTTTAATCAAACCCTCTGCGTCTTTAAAGGGGGCTAATGGTTTTTCCCCAAGAGCATCGACTGACGTGTCCCAGGGACGGAGAGATTTTAAATTCATCTGCTGGCGACGCTTACTTAAGATCTTGCCATTAAGGGGAACAATCAATTTCTCTACAGTCTCATGGTACTTCTTGCAGTCGCGGGGGGTATAATCAAAGCGATGGTAGGCCTTAAATTGATAAGCCGTAAAGCTGGAAAAACCGGCATTGCGGGCGATGTTATTGCGCAGTTCAAACAAGCGCTCAAAAATGTTTTCCATTTTATCTTTGTCCTGGATACGCCGCTCTGCGGTGGCTCTCCAGGCCCGCTCACGCAAGGACCTGTCCGTTTCTAAAAGATATTTGCCCATTTGGGGCAAGGTATGCTCTTTGCCCTCGAAGGTGACGGTCATGGCGCCGCAAACGGTTTGATATTCCTGACTTATTAAGTCCACCTGGGTCTGCAGGGGAACATTTTTCTCGACAAAAAGTTCTATGTCCGTTTTGACCGCGCGATCATAAACCTGATAGCGCTTGGCATCTAAGGCAAAAAGCTCACGGGCCGCAACATATTTGTGGTTTAACCGGTCATTGATGGGCTTGACCGCAGGCGGAATGGCTTGCACAAATTGACTGTAGGCCTCTGCAATGGGAGGATCGTCGGTCTTACAGGTCATGCGGATGTAAAGGATCGACCCTGCTTGAGATAACGCCGCATCCAGCTCGGAACGCTTCATGAGCCAATCCTCCAGCTCTTGGGCAGAATTAAGAGCCATGCCCTCTAATTGTTCATACAATCCAACGACGGTCTTAACATCCGTTAAATCCGCATTTTCAGGCACAAAAACTCTTTGTTGATAAGCCGGTATCTGAGTAAAATCCATATTGACCTTTCCTTGACGAAAACGCTTGACAATGGGTTGAATTCAAGTATATTTAAGGTTCAAATTTTTGATCCAAGGACTGATTAAATAAAGAGGAAATCTTATGAGATCTTGTATTGTCTGTGCCAAAGGCCCCACATCCGGTAGAAAATATAAAAGACGCGGTATGGAAAAGAAAAAAGGCGGCGCCGGTTCTAAAGTCGTTGGTAAAAGTTTCCGCATGGTACTTCCTAACTTGCAACGCATCAAAATCACGCTAAACGGCACTGTACAACGGGCCTTAGTTTGCACAAGCTGCATCCAAGCCAATAAAGTAACAAGAGCGGCTTAATTTAAATTCTCCTGACTTGCGCAACGATGCACCCCTCGTAGAGACGCCATTTATGGCGTCTCTTATGAATGGCTTTCCTTAAAATGGTCGTTTACCCCGATTTTGGATTCTTGTATTAAGACGCCATAAATGGCGTCTCTACTTAATATCTTTAAGCAACAACTGCACACAAGGGGCCTTGTTCCAGTCATCGATACCGAGGCTGTAGACAATATCCACCTGATGGCCCAGCCTTACCCTGTCCTTAAAAGATCCCATCCCAAAACCCACGGCGCTGATTGTCTTGGTTCCGTCAGTGACCCAAAATTTGAGGGTGTCCTTACCCAGAAGCGCCGGCGGACTCTTGACAATCAGTCCTCTGGAACAAAAAACCGGGGCCGGATTGCCTTCACCATGGGGCTCCATGGAACTGATGATCTCTACTAAATTTAAGTCAATGACACTTAAAGGGATTTCACAATCTATATTCAAGGTGGGTATGAACTTTTCCTGCGGCAGTGTTAGCTGCGCAAAATCATTCATCGCCTGACGAAAAACGCCGATATTATCATGCTTTAAACGTAAACCAGCGGCGCGCTTATGGCCGCCATATGTTTCCAGCACGCCCGCGCAACTGGTCAAGGCTTCATGCAAATGAAAA
>CAZKUL010000238.1:0-2601 GCA_964555945.1 uncultured Planctomycetales bacterium | reverse complement strand
GCCTATTAAGGGACGGTTTAGAACCGTCCCCTACGTCTAAAATAAAATCAAAACGGAATGGATTATCGGGATGGACTTTGATGCCCTTTAAAATGGGTGGGTTAAAGACAGGGCTTAAATGGACCAACGTTCCTGGTACTGGCAGGTGAAAATCCTGGGCTTGGGCCCTTGGGATAGGACCTAGGATATTGAGCAAAAAGGCAAAAATAAGCCCAAGGCTTATTATACACCTTACATTTAAATCCTTTAGCATACCCAAATATAGCATATGGGCATAGTTCGTGCCAGTAGAGGTGTTTTAGGTTTGAGATAACCTTACGTTTCAGTGTTTTTTACAGGAGATGATCAGTTCACTGGGGAAATTATCACCAGGGGCCTGGTCGTTGGGGTCGAACCAGCTTTTTAATCTATTGAAGGACCTTTTGATTTGGCGGACTTTTCTTATTTTGAGGGCTTTGAGGTTTCTTTTCGCGTTTCCTGTCAGTAAGCTCTTTATCATGGCATCACCCCCAAAAGAAAGATTATTATCGCTTCTTTTCAAAGTGTGCCATATGTTCCGGTGTTTGTCAAGCCACGCTCAGAAAGCGCTTACTATTCTCTGTAGTTTTTATTCTTGAGGAGATTAATGATGGTGGGGTTGACCGTGCCGCCTAATTGCTGGATTTTAATGACATCCTTCCATGCCCTGTCGTTATTACCCGTTTTACAATAAGCACTCAGGCGGCTGATATAGGCCCTTAAATTATCCGGATCTAATTCAATGGATTTAGTATAGTCCGCAATGGCTTTAGGGTATTTCTTTTTGAGAAAATAGGCGACTCCCCGGATGTGATAGGCAGCGGCATAGTGGGGGTCTATTTCAATGGCCTTATCAAGATCAGCAATGGCTGGATTGTATTTTCGTAATTCAATATTGATATAACCCCTGTTATAGTAGGCATTGGCATCATGAGGTTCGGCTTCGATGGCCTTGGTGTAGTTAATCAGGGCTTCGCTGTATTTTCCCTGCCTGCCGCTTACATTGCCAAGATGGACATATTCTTCCGCTGTTATGGCATAGGCGGATGTGATGCTTAATAATGTAAAGGTCAAAATTACTTTAAGAATGAATTCTTTTAGGGATTGCTTCGTCGGGCTTTGCCCTCCTCGCAATGACGGAACTTGTGTCCGCTCGATGGTGCGGGCCGACACAAGGTCGGCCCCTACGACAGCCACGCGTTCGTCAAATACAAAGCAATCGCCTTCGAAATAGCCCTGGCCAACCTTTTTAAAATAATTCAGGATGCCTCCCTCAAGTTGATAGACTTCCTGAAATCCCTTTTTCAACATCAAAGGAGCTGCTTTTTCACAGCGGATGCCGCCGGTACAAAAGGTCACCACCGGCGTTCTTTGCCAGTCTTCAGACGCCTTTTGAAGATCTTCTTCAAAATCCGCAAAATGCCTGGTCCCCAAATGGCGCGCGTCCTTAAAACGTCCTACGTGATACTCAAAATCATTACGCGTATCAAGGACAATCATTTCTTTATTTTTCTCCATCCATCGATGAAACTCTTCAGGAGAAATATAAGGGGCCGTATCCAGATTTAAATCAATGGGAGTTAAGCCAGGTTGGGCAACGATAAAAGGCTTGACCTTGACCAGGTCACGTTTAAAGGCGATTTGGTGGCTATAGCTTATTTTTATTTCCGGGTTGGTTACCCCGATAGTTTTAAAAAGCAACCCTAAGAACGTATCCATATTGGCTGTAGCAGCTGAAAGAGAACAATTGATGCCCTCCAGGCTCAGTAAGATGGTCCCTTTGACCTTTTGTTCTCTCATCTGATGATGTAACAGTTCTCGAGCGGCTTTTAGATCGTAGGTCGGTTTAAAAAAAGCATAGAAGGCTATATTTTTGACGGGCAATTCATTCATGACACCAGTTCCCAAACGCTTTTTGAGGTATCTTGAGCTTTTTTTAATATTCCTTTGGCCCGCAATTGAGTGGCTGCCCAATAGATATCCTCATGCCAGGTAAAGTGCAGGTTGCCGCTATTGATAAGATCCTCTTTATGATGCTCCCATATGTGTTCACGGATCTTTATAATCCGGGCGCGGCCTTTTAAGTCATTAAGGGCGCTCACAATCCAATCACAGAGATCTTTGCGCGTTTTCATGTCACTGCCTTCTCGTAATCCTGAGCAAAGCGAAGGATCTCAACAAAATTAATTCTTTAAGAGATTCTTCGGCTACGCCTCAGAATGATGTTAATAAATTAGGTTCCCAAATTGTAAAAGAAATCGTCATCCCTGAACTCAACCATGAAGTCAACCAAGACAAAAACTTCGCCCAACTCCGACAAGTCTACAATTCACTTATTTTAGCAACATGGTATAAAAAGAAAATTCGAGAAAGTATCTTGGCTCAAATTTATGAAGATAAGAAAAAAGTAGCTGGAGTAGGGTATAAAAATTCACTTCCCTTTGTAGGGAGGATTAAGCAGGGGGGCGATATAGAATCCATCTACCTGCGCTACCTCCAAGCCTTCAAAAAAGGCGCTTTTAATTACATTAAAGAAGAACAAGATCCCATCACCCAACAGCCCATCCCTAGGAAATATTTTTC
>CAZKUL010000237.1:0-2620 GCA_964555945.1 uncultured Planctomycetales bacterium | reverse complement strand
CCGGAAACTGATGAGCCAATTGCCAGCGGTAAACGCGGGATATAGGCCTTCAAGGTCATTATGAGGTATGATCGAAAGTGAATTTAAGTGATAATAGTCATACCCGCTCGGCCAAAAACCTTCGCGTTCGGCATTATCTTCAAAAATGGGGATTTTGGAAGGTAAGTCAAAGGCAAGCATAGGATGGTACTTGTGGAATTCCTTGAAATGGTCCCAAATCGAAAATCGCTGGAGCTCGCGGCCATTTTTATCGAATTCTAAAATCACATCAAACATCACGACCCGCCCTTGATACATATGGGGTTCTTTGGTAAAGGTGATGATGGTATTTTGGGGAGTAAGCAGGATCTCATGGTGGACCTGGATTTTCTTTTCCCAGATGACACGATCATCCCAGGTGTAGCGCCCCCAGATAAAAGCCCCATAAAACTTCTCAGCATAATAATCGCCGTTTTTATCAATGACGCCCAGATAATTACTTGTCCATTGGTTGACGATATGGCCTTGATTATCAATTAATTTCCCTTGGTAGAGATTGTATCCGGGGCTTATGCGCGAGGCATCGATGATATGCTCCCCTGAAAGAGCGGGGTCAAATTTTTCCCTGGGCGGCTCATAGACCGACCGCCAAACACAGAAAACAATAAGGCCCAAGATAGCCAGGACTCCCAAAATAAAAAAGGCCCTGTGCCTTTTCCAAAGAAAAACAATGCCCTTGCCCAAAATATTGCGGAAAAAATGGATGACTATTGCTGTTCCAAAGGCAAAAACACTGCCTATCGCAGCCAGGAGAGAACTGATCAAATACCCGCCGGACCCAGGATCAATATAGGCCCAGGCCGGCGTTTGTCCGATAAAAAAAGCAATAATAAATAAAATAAATACACCCAGCATATTTTGACTTTTACCCTTCGCCTGTTATACTTAAATTAGAAAGGATTTTAACCCATGTCTAAAATTACCGTTGATCCAAAAATCCGCTTTGGAAAACCCTGCATCCGTGGCACCCGTATTGCTGTTGCCGACATTCTCAATCTTCTGGCTGCTGGTTATAGCATCGCCGAAATTCCAAGTCAATATCCTGGTATTACCAAAAAAGATATTATCACAGCCATAGAATTTGCCGGACAATTGATGGATGAACCCACCAAAATCATGACCGTTTAAATGAATATTCTGTGTGATCAATGCGTTAATAGCGATGTTGTCAATGCTCTGCGTACTGCTGGTTTTAATTCCATTCATGCTTCCGAAGTAAGGTTATCTCGTTCCAGCGACCAAGATATCTTTCGATATGCTCAACGTTCCAGACGCGTTTTGCTTACCTTCGACCATGGATTTGGCAATATCACACAATTCCCTATCCGCAATTCTAGTGGTGTTGTCATTATCTATATTGCCGAAATGAAAAGGCAAATGGTAATTGACCGCACACTTTATGTATTTCAGCAACTGCTCAAACATCGTCAAGCCGCCAGGCATTTATTTATTGTCGATACCGAATCCGTCCGCATCTGGCCAAAAGAGTAAATTTTTCTTCTCAACAATTATCTGATTCCCCGCCATCTCCTATTGATATGCATCAATTTGATTATTTGGGCCCTTAGTTCTTCTACCTTGGTCTCATCACCGCTTTGAACGGCATCAGCTAAAGCATCACGTATTTTTTTCATTTCAGGATGGGCCTTTTGCGTGGCCAGGACCCTGGCTGCTTCCTTAGGGTGGTCCTTACGCCATTGCAAACGCCTGGCCAGAAATTGTTTTTCATTCGATAAAAATTGCGCCCTCAACTCCCTGGCTTTTTGCGCGTCCCCGCTTTTGACAGCCTGCTGGATGGTCTCAAGAAGTTCCTGTTGTTGATAAAGAAAACCTTCGGCCCTTGCCCCTGGCACCTGGGCAAAAGCAGGAAAAGTTAATATTAACAGGAGTACAATTAACAGAAATCTTGGCATATTATTCCTCTTTAAAATCCCGATCCGTCGAAATAGACAGCATCGGAGTTATTCGTCGATGAAGGAGGGTCTGAAATTTTGACTACAAAACCTTGAGAATTACCACTATTGTTAATTATTCCCTGAAACGTCACGTTTTGATCGTTCCAACCAGCACTTCCATCGGTAAATCCACCCGCGTATATGTTGCTGCCATTGATGGTCAATGTGTTATTGTAAGTATTTTGATCCCCTCCTAACCATTGCCCCCACTGTGCAGTGGGTGTAGTGCCATTATCCGTGATTTTGACTACAAAAGCTTGGTAGAGCAAAGTACCATTGTGAAACACCCCTTGAAAAGTCACATTTTGATTGTTCCAGCCGGCGGTTGCATAGGAATATCCACCTGTGTATAAACTACTGCCATTGACCACAATGTTGTCTAGGGTATCACCATAGTATGAACCACTATAATCATATCCTTCCCCTCCCAGCCATTGGCCCCATTTGACAGTTGGTGTTGTTCCGTTATCCGTGATTTTAACTACAAAAGGTTCAGAGCACTGAGAGGAGAGAGTATTAATCACTCCCTGAAATGTTACGTTTTGATTGTTCCAGCCAGTACTTTTATAGGAAATTCCACCCGCGTATATGCTGCTGCCATTGAGGGTCAGCGTATAAACAAGATT
>CAZKUL010000236.1:0-2624 GCA_964555945.1 uncultured Planctomycetales bacterium | reverse complement strand
TCGTTATTAATGTGGGTACCCCTGTGTTGACATTATTTGTATAAAAAGCGACACTCTTAATGGTACCGTTGACTTCGGAAGCGGTGGCGGTTATGGTGACAGATTGTCCCACCAGATTAGAGCCATAAACAGGGCTGGTGATGGTAACAACCGGTGAAGGCCTCGGATTAACTGTCAATGTCACTACGCTGCTTGTCACGCTACCCGCGGAATTGGTCACGACACATTCGTATTTGGTCCCACTATAGCTCGTGGTTGTAGCTGGT
The DNA here is from genome assembly GCA_964555945.1 of uncultured Planctomycetales bacterium. GTDB lineage: Bacteria > Omnitrophota > Gorgyraeia > Zapsychrales > Fredricksoniimonadaceae > JABDGZ01. The sequence continues at coordinate 2,358 of CAZKUL010000236.1, read as the reverse complement.
GTTGTATAGGAAGCGCTTGTGGCACCGTTGACAGCCGTATAGGAAGTGGCTCCAGGGGCCTCTTGCATCCATTGAAAGGTGGGCGCAGGGGAACCGGTTGCAATGAGACTAAATGTCGCCGTATACGTTGCTGTGACTGTTGTACTTGCCGGTTGGGTTGTAATCGTGGGTGATGAAGCACTTAGGGCATAGGCATTGTTAATGCCTAAAGCTTTTTCATACCAGGCCAGCCGGTCATTATTAGACGGTTGACTGTTAAGTGCCATAGGCGTAATGACCCCATTAACCACTGCAGCTGCATCCGCCACCCCAGAAACCTGCCCGGCTTGATTGTAAACATAGGACACCTGACTTCCATCGGGATATTGTAATTGTTGTAAGCGATTCAAAGCATCGTATTGACGGGTAACATTGTAATTTGATCCGTTGATTCTCTTATTTGATGAAACCTCCCGCCCTAGTTGATCATACACAAATCCAGCAGTGCCGGTATCGTAGACAACAGTACCCAGTCGTCCTATGCCAAAATTCTGGCTTTTGTCATCAAAATTGTAATTCACATTAAACGTAGCTGCTTGGGGTGTTAAATTGGGCAGATTTACAATAGGACCTGTGATGGCATCCGTTTTATTGACCAGACGATTTAAGGCATCATACTTAAAGCTGATCACCTGCCCCTTGGCATCCTGCTGCCAGATCAGATTACCATTGCCGTCATAACCATATTGCCACTTGCCCATGTCAGGATCATTCATGGCAATCTTACGCCCTAAATTATCATAGGTAATACCTGTCACATTATTATGGGCGTCTGTCACTGAAATTAAATCACCTTTTGGATCATAGGTGTACGAAGTCGTGGCATACAAACTATACGGGGCCCCTGGATAATTGGGCGAACGGCCGTCAGCACCCATGTATTCCTGCTTTTGGATAAGACGTCCAAAGGCATCGACAAGGCTTTGCTGCCTATGGCCATTTTCATCAGTGGTTGTCGTTGTCCATTGATTATAGGAAATATTTGAATAGGACCCATCGGGATTGGTTTTGGTAATGATACGGCCCATGGGATCATAAGCGGCCTGGGAAAACGGCACAGTTGTATCGATGGGGTCCTGGGTGTTTAGATCATTGGAGGTAAAATGAGGCAGATATTTGGTGATTGGCAATCCCCTGTTATCATACACCGTTTGGCCAGAGACAATATACTGACCTGCGGTTGGGCCTAAGGATTTGGTTTCGATCAAACGTCCAAGACCGTCATAAAATGAAGTGCTGCTGATGGTCGCTGTCAAATTGTTAGTGACGCGCGCGGTATCTGTGATTTCTACATAATTAGATTGTATATTGTAGGTTTTTGTTTCGGTCGGCAAGGCAACGGTGTCCATAGGAGATATGGAAGCTGATGGACGGCCAAAAACATCCTCGGTTGTATAAGCCGTTTGATTATTAGCATCAGTTTTGCTTCTCTCCTGCCCCCAAAGCCCCTGCAAGCCCGCACCGTTATCCAAGGGAATCGAGTCGATCCCATAATAGGTCATTGAGACTGCTTGGTTCAAGGCATTGATAGTCTCTTCCGGGAACATATGAACTGTATTGTCATAAGTGATCGTCGTTGTATTCCCATTGAGGTCTGTTGTGCTCTGAAGATTACCATAGGCATCATAAGAGTATGTGGTCTTGGGGTCAGCTTGGGTATTGCTGCCCAACCAATTGACTTTCGCTGTTAACCGGCCCATGCTGGGCGCGGCACTGCCTGTAGTATCGCCATCATAATAAAAAGATGTCTTGCTGATGGTGTTACCATTGACATCTTGCGTGACTGTTTGCGCCGGTAAACCGATGATCCAATTGTTTGTATTATTGACATAACTTACATTAGTTGTTGTCTTATTGGGATCAATACTGACACCAGTGACCGGATCCACCTGGCCGTCATTGACGGTTTGGGTGACATCGCCGTATTGGGGGTTTTCAGCGTAGGTAAATTCCTGGGCAGTGCGTTTGGGTGTCGCCGAGGAATTGCCGTCGTAAAGATAATTATCCGTACGGCTCACATATAAAAAATTGGATGTTTGGCCACTGCTGGCATTTATGACAACAGGCTGTGCAACCCAAGTATTGACACTTTTGCTGTATAAATTCCCGTTTGAATCATAGGTATCCTGCTCTAGAGGATGGCCTTTGCCCCAATGGTCTTGCAGAAAGGAGGATGTTACATAATTGCCTTGGGGGTCTGTCACGTTGACAGTCTTAAAGCCGTCGAATTCTCTATAGTTTGTGTCCCAATTACCGCCGGCATAAGTGTAGCTTGTCGTATAAGTATCTGAACCAACTGTCGTAGTTGTTGATTGGACA
>CAZKUL010000235.1:0-2624 GCA_964555945.1 uncultured Planctomycetales bacterium | reverse complement strand
GACCTCGGGGCCGGGGGCAACTAACACGGTCACAGGCATTCTGACGGCCATGATGGATTCCGTGCCGATGATTGTACTCACCGGCCAGACGATCACCTCCATGCTCGGTAAGGATGCTTTCCAGGAAGCCGATATCTCCGGCATTACCATGCCTGTTGTCAAGCATAGTTACTTAGTCAAAAATACCAATGACATCCCTCGCATCATTAAAGAAGCCTGGCATATTACCCAAACCGGCCGTCCAGGCCCGGTCTTGATTGATCTGCCTAAAGACATTACCTCAGCGCCTTTTAGCGGGGATAGCCTTGATCCTGAAATGGATATTCCAGGATATAAGAAGGATACGCCCTCACCCCATAAAGCTGACATTATCAAAATGGCCAAATTATTTAAGGGCAAGAAAAAGCCCTTATTGCTGGTGGGTCATGGCGCTGTTCTTTCACAAGCAGGGGCAGCTGTTAAGAAATTAGCCGAAAAATTAGGAAGCCCTGTGACCAATACCCTTTTGGGTAAAGGTGAATTTCCTGAAACTCATCCCCTGTCGTTGGGGATGCTCGGCATGCACGGGACTGCCTATGCGAACAAGGCCCTGATTAATTGCGATTTGATCTTATCCATAGGCTCCCGTTGGGATGACCGTATTAACGGGAATAATAATGAATTTTGCGTGAATGCCAAGAAGCTCCACATTGACGTGGATTTCTCTGAGATCAATAAGATTGTCAAGCCTGATGCCTGGGTCGTGGGTAACGCCAAAGAAGTGGTGGAAGAATTGATCAAGCTCGTGGAACCTTTGGACACCTCCGATTGGCTCAAAGAAATAGCCTATTATAAGAAAGAATTTCCCCTTAAATTCGCCAAGAGCAACGGCCTTACGGCCCAGCAGGTTATTGATACCTGCTATAAGGTCACCCAAGGCAAGGCCATTGTTTCGACCGATGTGGGCCAGCATCAGATGTGGGCCGCGCAGTTCTATCTTTCTGATAAAGGCAATTTCTGGCTCTCCTCAGGAGGGGCCGGGACCATGGGCTATGGCTTTCCAGCGGCGATTGGCGCCCAGTTTGCTGCCCCTAAAGACCTGGTCGTAGCCATCGTGGGTGACGGCGGTTTTCAGATGACCTTATACGAACTCTCAACAGTGTTCATCCACAAACTGCCAGTTAAAGTGCTTATCATTGATAATAAATATTTGGGCATGGTGCGGCAATGGCAGGAATTATTCTTTGATAACCGTCTTTCAGGTGTTGATTTGGAAGGCAATCCTGATTTTGTCAAACTGGCTGAAGCCTATGGGGTCAAAGGCTTTCATATGGACAAGCCGGAGAATTGTGAAGCGGTAATGCGGGAAGCTATGAACTATAAAGGCCCCTGTGTCATCCACGCGGAGGTCATCAAGGAAGACAATGTCTTTCCCATGATCCCTGCCGGAAAATCAGCTTTTCACATGATTGTGGAAAAACCAACAACCAAAATGGAAAAACCGACGGGGTCGACTTAAAATGAATAAACTACCTTTACATACCATCAGCGTCTTAGTCGCCAATAAGCCTGGCGTGCTTGTGCGTATCGCATTGGTGTTTGCCCGTCGCGGGTATAATATTGATTCGTTGGTGGTCTCGCCAACAGTCAACCCGAAATTCTCCCGGATGACCATTACCGCCAAAGGCGATTTGGAGACTCTGGAACAGATCATCAAGAATGTCAATAAGCTTGTGGATGTCATCCACTGCGGTGAACATCCTGCCAACACGGTGGAAAAAGAATTGGCCCTCCTTAAAACCAAGGCCTCACCTGCGGTCAAAGCGTTTGTGACCAAAAATGCCCGCAAATTCCATGTCCGTATTGATGATACCTCCGAAGGCTGCTATATCATTGAACAGACCGGCACCACCAACGAACTCGATGAATTCGAAGCCCTCATCAAGAAATACGGTGTCCTGGAAATGGTGCGCACAGGCAAGGTACTGATCACCCGCGGCAAAGAAACAACCTAATAGAAAAAGCCCCCCCATGTAGAGACGCCATTTATGGCGTCTCTTAGATTGCTCATTTATGCCGAACGTATGAGACGTCATAAATGGCGTCTCTACGCAGAGGACTTTCGATCACTGAGGCTGCAAGGTAGGATTTTGGGTAATTCTTTGGGAGGCAAAATGACTAGGGCAATATCAATAGAGTCATTGCTTTGTTCAACTGAAGATATCTTACAGCGGTCCACATCAACGCCCTCATACTCAACGCCTAAATATTGCGCGACGGCCGCTTTGAGGGCGTCTAATTCCATATACAAAATAAATTGCGCTTCTTCATCCGTGTTCAGATTTAATAAAGAAACCAACATTCTAAAATCTAACTCCAGCACTTCTTCCAAGGTCTTCCCCGCACAAAATTGAGACAGGCTTTTTCCCCCTCCGATTTCGCTGGAACAGGTAATTTTAGCAAATTCGAATTGGACCAAACGCCCGTTTAAATCTAAGCGTATGTTAAGACCTGAGGAGCTATCGGAACAAGGCATGAATTAAGTATACATCAATCTGCAGCTTTAGCAAGACGCAGGAGTGTGCGGGCTTGGGAATGATACCATTGATAGTTACCCCTTAGAACACTGCGGGGAAAATTCAAAA
>CAZKUL010000234.1:0-2626 GCA_964555945.1 uncultured Planctomycetales bacterium | reverse complement strand
CGGCCCATGACCTGACGTTTCAAATGGGCATCCGCATTGTCCTCTCCGGTATCGTTATGCCGGTATTGGTTGATGGGGGCATGAGGGGCCAATCTCTCGAGCCACGCATCATAATCCTGCAAGAGCCCACCCTCATCATCGTTAATATACACGCTGGCCGAAATATGCATGGCATTGACCAGACACAGGCCCTCCCGAATGCCGCTTTTATCAATGGCGCCCTGGACCTGGGAGGTAATATTAATGTACGCTCGACGGGTTTTGGTATTAAAAAAGAGTTCCTGACGGTAGTGTTTCACTTCTTCTTTCTCTCCAACTGTTTGATGTATTGCTTAAAATGTTCATCTTTCAGGAGATTGTCCAGGTCCGTGTCCCCTTTAAGATGCTCAAAATCGTCGTATCCAAAATCAATGGCCTTGGTCAACGCCACCAGGGCCGCGCGGGTTTGGTTGAGTAACGCATAGGAACAGGCCAAATTGTAAAAAACGATCGCATCCTCGGGCCGCAGATGGGAGAGCTTGATATCGATCTCCAGGCCTTTTTGCCACAGGCCTGCCCTGGTATACAAATCTCCAATGGCACTCAACGCCTCTATGAATTGAGGCGTACTTTTAAGGATGTTCTCATAAAAAGCGATTTCAAAATCAATATCTTCCTTTTTACGGGAAATTTTAGGCGCGTGCTCTTTGCGCATAGACCATCCTTTCAATAGTATTACGATGACAAATAAATTTAGGAATAAGGTCTTCTTACTTTCTCTTTAAATATTTATCAATACGCACAATAGCTTCCTTTAAATTGTCATAACTAGACGCATACGAAATCCGCACATGGTGCTCGCAGCATTTCCCAAAAGCGACACCGGGCACCAGCGCCACTTTTTGCTTGAGAAGTAAGTTCTTGGCAAAATCCATGGAACTCTCGCCTGTCACTTTTATCGAGGGGAAAGCGTAAAAGGCTCCCTGAGGCATATGGCATGTCAACCCAATATCATTTAAAGCACCGACGATAAAACGTCGCCGCCGGTCGTACTCTTTCTTCATGGCCTGCACGTCAGCAGCCGAGTTCTTCAGCGCCTCAATGGCGGCCATCTGCCCCGTGATCGAGGCGCATAACATGGTGTACTGGTGGATCTTGGTCATGGCACCTACAATATCCGCCGGGCCGCAGACATATCCGATCCGAAAACCGGTCATGGCATAACTTTTGGAAAAGCCATTAAGATAGATGACACGGTCCCACATCTGGGGCAAAGAAGCCATGGGAGTGTGCTCGAAATCATAGGTCAATTCATCATAAAGTTCGTCGCTGATGACCAGCATGTCGTGTTTCTTGATGACACGGGCCAGCGCTTCCAGTTCTTTTTTAGAATAAGAGGTCCCTGTGGGATTGCAAGGATAACCCAGTAGAATGCCACGGACCCCACGGCCGGCCGCTGCATCGATCTGCTGCGGCGTTACCTTAAAACCCGTCTCTATGGACGTTTTTAAGAATACAGGTTCCCCGCCGGCCAATTCCACCACCGGACCATAGGCCACATAACAAGGCTCAGGGATCAAAATTTTCTCGCCTGGGTTAAGGATCGCCCGCATGGTCAAATCAAGGGCTTCACTGACACCGACCGTGATTAAGATTTCTTCTTCGGGATCATAGACGACCTGATGTCGCTTTTTAAGGAAGGCGGCAATTTCTGAGCGCAGCTCGATCATACCCTTATTGGAGGTATAGGAGGTGTAACCCTGTTCGAGGGATTCAATGGCCCGTGCGCGCACATGCCAGGGCGTGACAAAATCCGGCTCTCCTACGCCCAAGGAGATAACGTCTTTCATGCCTAACACTAAATCAAAAAAAGCCCTGATCCCTGAGGGAGCTAATTGGTCCACCCGTTTAGATATTCGCAAATGAAACCCCAATTTTAATATGAAATATTCTGCCTGCGTTCGTTCTTAGGATGTTTAAAAACCTGACCCTCTTCCTTGTACTTGCGCAGTAAGAAATGCGTGGCGGTCTGGCGTACATTGGCCATGGATGAAAGTTTAGCGGCCACAAAATCGGCGACGGTGTGGATGGTTTCCCCCTCCACAATCACCAGCAAATCATAACCGCCGGAAAGCAAATAGCAGCTTTTGACTTCCGGATAACTGTAAATACGCTCGGCGATGCTGTCAAAACCCACATCTTTTTGAGGCGTAATGGATACCTCAATCAAGGCGCGCACTACTGTACTGGGAGCGCTTGTTTTTGTTTTAGCCATAATGTAAACCCCTTTAAATATCAGCCTTTAATAATTGATCGGTTTGCCCCGGGCAAAATCCACCTTGCGTTCTAATTTGGCCACCTGGTCTTTTAACAGGGCAATGTCCTCACGCAAGACTTTAATCTTATCGCGCCTTTGATTATTACGGGCATCTACCTGCACCATTTCGTGGATCAACTTTTTTTTCTTAAGCGGCCAGGACAATGACATCAAGGAGGATTGCCTTAATTGGTCCATCCGCAATTCATAAGCGTAAATGCTTGACTCCAACTCTTCCTTGCGTTTGATAAGGTGGTTATACATGCGGGCACTTGCCTGTGATAGCTGTTTATCGGACGACTCCTTGTCATGCTGCAATTTTTGGAGCCG
>CAZKUL010000233.1:0-2631 GCA_964555945.1 uncultured Planctomycetales bacterium | reverse complement strand
ATCTCGACCAAGCCAAGATGATTATAATTGGCAGGCTTTTAATGATTCCCTACAGATGTGTTTCACGGTAACTTACTTTAAGATCGGTTAATATTTTACCCATAAGGTAATTTCCATTCTCATCTTTATGAACTGATGTTATGGTTATTGAGCAAATATGGCCTTCATTAGGAAAATCAGCTTGTAGGTCCAACCAATCCGTGAATGCACTACAAACCCAAGTTAATTTCCTAAGTTCGGCTATGAGCAAAGAAAATTGGAGATTAAGATTAGGATCTGCTGGATTCTTGAATCTAAACGCAAAGTTGGCAGACCATTTGAAACCAATTAACCCTGTTTTTTTGATCAATCCTCGTTCACAAGTTATTTTCATAATAAAACCCCTCCTAATAGAATTGTTCTTCCCATGTTAATATCTTCTTAACCACATACAATTAACGCCCTCCAGCACCCCTACGTTAAGCTATATCGATGTATTTATAACTTCAGCTAGTGTTATATTGTCTCCAAAATAAAGGTCCCTCTCGATGCCCAGGCCTAACGGACCTTCATATGACTCCAACTCCTGCAAAGAAAAGTACCCCAGCTCAGTTTCCATCCCTTTTACAAGGCCAAAAAACAGACTTTCTGTTTTGTCGTACTCAGTGGCAAACCATGTCCATGATGCACAAGGGTCGAAGAATTTGGCTATAACTTTAATGTTTTCTGGCCTACTTCTCTCTGTGGAATACAAGGGTGGGAATTTAGCTTCTAATTCAGGTGTCATTAACTTCATCCGCAAACCTCCTTTTTCAAGGTTATTGTTTGAAGACATCAGGAAAAATTAACTTAGGATCTACTTTCAAAATTCGTCCTATCTCAATTGCTCTATCCAAAGATACCTTTGCCCGACCTGTTTCATATGCACTCACAAGTTGCTCAGTAACACCTAATTTCTGAGCGAGGTCAAATTGCCTTAATCTTGCTCTCTTCCTATAGATAAATAAATCATTCCCCATGACCAATCTCCTTTTAATAATATTTTTAAAAACTTGTACCAATAAAAAATCCGGGCATCGGCTCGGTTAAGTTAATTCAATATCTGACTTCTATAATTATTCTATACCGACGGACGTGTTACGTACATCAGAACGTTTTGTGTGGAAAATAGGGCAGTAATTAAGATAGGGAACTATTGGAAGAACAGTTAGAGGATAGCTAGGGGGCTGAGCTTGGATATTACTTAGACCACCATTTTTTTAACTTTGAAGAAAGGTTATCTTTCTTAGAATTCTCCGATATTGAGCTTGGATTATCTTTAGATGATCTTTTCTTGTTCTTATAATGTTTCTTTGTTTCTAAAGCCTCTTGATGTCTGCCAGTTTTGATCTCTTTTTCTGACCACTGAGTAGACCATTCAATCATATTATTTCTTATCCAGTAATGAGATTTGCACTCAAGGTTCCAGCTTCCGATTGAAGGATAAAGTGAAATTGATTCCCCATCAAATATCAATTTCCAATCTGTTGGTGAAAGAGGGGTAAAAACCTTCTTACCGCAGCCACAACAACACTTATGCACAACTGTCCCATATTCTAAAGAAACATAGATTATTCCTTCTTCAATTTGCTCTGGAATGTACTCTACAAATTTATGGGTCATTGTCTTCATTTTGCAAAATATTCCCGTCTAAAGTATAGGTACTATTATTTTCCTTTTCCAAATCTCCGTAAAAACTACATAATTTCTTCCATTTTATCACAGCTAAAGCAGCATTCAGCATATTGAGATCAGCGATTTGAATATTGCTTGAGTATTCATTACCTCCACCGTCAGCGAATGGTATTCTAGTATTAATATGGTCACTCTTATTTGGGGTACCTGTAGTAGTTCTAACAATTCCACCCAATCTATTATCCGAAATATAAATCCCCATCCCAACATCAATATAAGAAATTTTTCTTTCATTTAATCGATTAATTAATAATTCTTTTGTTTTGCCTTTATCCATACAAATAAAGACAAAGTGCATTTCCAGCACCTGACCCACATTCGAAGTATTGATAAAATCTGGGTGAGAATAAATATTTTTGTGCATCATTGAGTAAATCTCTTTCAAATAGTCAGTCTTCTTAAGTCTTTGACCCAACTTTTCAATTGATGCAGCTCCTGGGGCTCTAAAAGCATTATGCTGATCGAAAAGATCTCCATCAAAAAGATGAATTTCTTGCACCTGTGTTTTTGATAACAAATCCAGAATATATGAGCCTGTGCCTCCAAGGCCAACTATTCCAATTTTATAACCTTTTAATTTATCAGATATGCAGCCAATCTCAGCCCTGCTAGAGTTGGTATCAATATAATTAAATACCGACTCTGGATCATCTGATTCAATAACCTTATAAGTTTGTGCCGTAGCAGTCTCATCCAATGATTTAGCAGGTGCGGAAATGATTTCAATGTACGTTGTCATTTTTTCATAATAGCTTCCATACCCAGCAGGAGGCTTACTTGAAAAGGAATGGTTTATCACCACTCCTTCGGCAAGGGCTTGATTATTGCTAGCACTAGTAATATTGGGTATCAATGATCCATCTATATTGCAGGGATGTTCACCTGCAAAGTGGGCGACATGAGTCTCCGGCTTTATTG
>CAZKUL010000232.1:0-2649 GCA_964555945.1 uncultured Planctomycetales bacterium | reverse complement strand
GTTATTTATCAAATTTCAAACGCCCCAGCGAAAAGGCCATATTCAGGTATCTGCGCGATACCAAGGATGAAGCTGCGAGCGTGGCCATTTTGGCCTTGGCTGATCAGGCGGCAACCCAGGGGCCTTTGACGACGCAGGCCAAGAGCCATCATCATGCCAAGATTTGTCACATGCTGATTGAGCGTTATTTCAAGCTTAAAGACCAGAAGCCCAGGCAGCGTCTGCTGACAGGTCATGATTTGATCAAGACATTGAAATTAGAACCTTCAGAGTTATTTGGAGAAATTCTTTTCAGTGTTGAGGAAGCTGCAGCATTAGGTAAAATAAAAACAAAAGTTGAGGCATTAAGGATCGCCAAGGATATCATTGCAAAAAGCAAAGGTTAAATGACCATCGAAAAATGATGAGCTATAAGAAAGACGGGACTTCAATGTCTTTTTTCAGGATAAACTTAGCGATGATACTCTTGATGGGAGTCGTCTTATTTGGAACGCCAAATGTAAGCGCCGACCAGATCAGAGCGCCTAAACGCCAGATTTTGAGCGTCAATTTCTATTCATCCAATATGAAGATGGTAGAGGTCGATGCGCTTTCAACGTATCTGGTGACATTACCTCTCGAGACGGGCATTGAGTCTCTGCGCATCGGCTTGGCCAATACCACACCTGTCCCCTACAGGCTGGGGGGAATAGCTTTTTGTGAATCAAATCTTTGGCAGCCTAAACCTAAGCCTGGATGGGCGTATATCCGCTTTTCAGGTGTCCATTCAGGGGCGACACCCTCAGGGCCGAAGCCCGTCGTTGTACCCGGAAACACGGCCAACGCGACAGGCGCCACCGACGTGCCGGCGATCATTTGGTCGGACTGGGTCAATTACCGCACCGTGGAGACAGGCGCCCGTCCCCAAATCCTGTTCCGGGTGCTGGTCTCAGCCCAAACCATGCCGATGGTATTTACTGGTGGACCAAGCAAATTGGCCGATCCACACGCTGCTGGTCAGGCGCGCCTGCGGGGTGAGATGGTGGCCTATGGAGACTATGTGCATGACCTTGATTTACCGTTAACCACTAAAAAACCAACCGAATTCTCACCTATTTTTGTTATCCAGTACCGGGCCCTTTCTCCGGGTATCCAAATTGTGATGGGTGGTGATAGCCATCTCTCTAGTTGGAAGACCTTTGCCCAGTTGGCCGCCATTGATCTTTCAACGCCCCGGGAACCGATCTCAGTCTGGAACACCGCTTGGGGCGGTAAAACCCCGGACACGTTTTGGCCGTCTTTGGATGAGGCGATCGACGATGCTAGGCCTTCAATCACCTTGATCCAGGGTTGGAGTGCCAACGGCAAGAAGCCGGATAGGGACCAGGTTTATTTAACGCGCGTCCAGGAGACCGCCCAACGGACCATGGCCCAAGGTGGCATACCCGTTATTTTAAAGGGCCTGCCCCGTAAGCTCTTCGGAAAAAAAGAATTGGCGAACTGGCAGCAGATCAACATTCAATTGGACACCTTGGTCCCTGCAGCGCTTGTTTTTGATCCAGACCCTTATGTGGAAGATCCCCAGAGACCGGGTGATTGGCTTCCTGAATTTAGCAGGGACGGGATCCATCCCAATGTCCAAGGCAATGAGGAGCTCAAAGGACCATTTGAACGTCTTATGATGCCGCTGATAGATGAAGACCAACCTAAGCAGGAAGGAAGGTGAGCCTTTGAGCTTGTTCAAATTGCCGGACAATGTCTTTAGCATCCAAGGAAATGCTTCCAAGTTTTTAAACGGCATTACGTCCAATACGTTGGAAGCGCCGCTTAATGCCTTTTTAAACCAGCACGGCCGCATCATAGCGACTTTTCGCCAGCAGAAAATCAGCGACGATGAATTTTTGATCAGCGTCCCTTCCATCGCTGCAGGGAGTTTGTTGAAACATCTGGAACGTTACGCCAAGCTTAGTCATACCAAGATAGAGGAGTCCCCACAGCTGGCCTATCTGGATATGGACACCAGCAAGATGGTGTTCGCCGCGACCAAAGAATCAAACAGTATGAGTGACGATGTAGTTACCTTCTTTCGTCTCGATCATCAAATACCTTTGATGGGCATGGACTATAAGGCAGACGAATTTATCCTCAACGTGCATGAGCATGATTACGTTTCTTATACTAAAGGCTGTTTTCTAGGCCAGGAGCCGGTCGCCAAGGTCCATAACCGCTCCAAACCCACGCGTAAGTTGATCGTGGCCTTCGAAGATCAGTGTTCCCCTGAGGAAGCATCAACAATGACATCCAAAATCAAAGATCTTCAAACCGGAAGGACCAAGGGTTTTGTATTTATCAGCAATAAATAATCCACCAAAAGAAATCTGCAAATAGCAGCTGTTACCTTGTTAGAGAAGAGAAATTTATATCCTCGTCCTTGCCCCATCGGTGATAAACCGCTATAATTGGAGACATGATAGTCCGACTATTGATGATAATTTTGGCCCTGCTGTGTCTGGGCTGTGGCGCCATGGCCCAGGACCAGGTGCCGCAGGCGCTTTCGACACCGCCTGAGCAATGGCAATTGACCTTGGATGTGATCAAGTCCAAAGCACAAAGCCTGGTCATGGTCAATAATGGATTGCAGGACCAGTACCGGCAATTAAGAGAGCAGGC
>CAZKUL010000231.1:0-2649 GCA_964555945.1 uncultured Planctomycetales bacterium | reverse complement strand
TATTAAAACAGTTCTTAAGGAATTATGTTTGGTTTGGTTTGGTTTGGTTTGGTTTAGAATTTGGAAGAAGGTATTCACAGAATATTTATAGCACAAATATGAAAAAACGGAATCAAAAATTTCTCTATTAAATTAACCGGGGGTGTTATTGTAGATACTTGAGCCAGAGATCGTGGAGTTCGCCTAGTTTGATGCGCATGATTTCTTTGAAGCCTTTGGGCTTGGTGGGAGGTCTGATCAATGTTAACCGGGATTTGGCCAGGCTCATATGGCCCTTGATAAGATTGCAGGACTTGCAGCAGGTCACCGTGTTCTCCCAGGAATTACGGCCACCCTGGGATTCTGGGACCACATGGTCAATGGTTGCCTCCTGCTCCCTGCAGCGGGTGGAGCAATACTGGCAGATATAGGCGTCCCTTATGATCGAGGATCCCCTGTCCTTTTTTAAGCCGCTTACTGTGATGAATATCCTTGGCGCCTAATCCACCATAAAGTCCTTTATACCCGTGGTCCTGAAAAATCGCATAATCCAATGGAGCGATAACACCAGCTTCTTTGGCAACGCCAGCCAATTTTTTATTTTGGACCTTTAATTGGTCACGTAAAAATAAACGTTTTTCATCCTCTGTTTTTAACTCTTCATAATCAGCTTGTTGAATTAATTCCTGTTTACGTGTTTGGATGGTAAAATATGTTTGTCCTAAAGCTACCACTGATTTGGAAGGGTCTGCGTTTTGGACAATGAGATAGCAGGCGTAACGAGATAATACTATATCATCAATCCTCCTTTTAGCTCCAGATCCAATATCAACCATTTTCTCCATATGGAGAAAATGGTCCTGAACATTCTGCCTTGAATTGATGCAAGCTTCTTTAGCCCTATCAAGTACGAGAATGAATTTATCCCATTTAACATAGCCTAAAATATTTTGAAAATCACGTGCATACCAGAATTCCTGTCTGTCCTGATTGACTTGTTTGATAGTTTCAAAGATTGATTTTTGTCCGTTGATTTTATGCAGATTCATGGCCGCCTCCTTTAAAAAGGATTATTAAATAGAAGCGGCAGGATGGTACAGGCAGTGTGCTTCTTTATTCATTTTGCATCATTAGGCTATAATGTCAAATAATTTTTCTGCTACAAATGGGAAAGCACTAATCTTGCGGGCTTTTGGGCCCTATTCCACCTAAGGAGCACTTAACATCGGTATTGAGGACAGGACCCGCTGGCACGCGAGAATGGATTCCCGGGGGATGACAAATTTTGTTCGATTGTTCTTTTAGAGAACCTTCGCTACGCTCAGGATGACTTATGGGGCGTTATTGCAGGTACTTGAGCCAGAGATCATGGAGTTCGCCTAGTTTGATGCGCATGATTTCTTTGAAGCCTTTGGGCTTGGTGGGAGGTCTGATCAATGTTAACCGGGATTTGGCCAGGCTCATATGGCCCTTGATAAGATTGCAGGACTTGCAGCAGGTCACCGTGTTCTCCCAGGAATTACGGCCACCCTGGGATTCTGGGACCACATGGTCAATGGTTGCCTCCTGCTCCCTGCAGCGGGTGGAGCAATACTGGCAGATATAGGCGTCCCTTAAATGTACGTTCTTTTTCGTATAAGAGACTTGGCTAATTCTGTCGTACAAAACGCGCACATATTTGCGCAGACGAATCACCGCCGGGACGCGCATTTCCATGGTGCAGGAACGGACGATGTGGTCATAAGTCTCCTCCACCACGACCTTGTTGGCATAGACCGAGCAGATGGCGTCCTTCCAGTCACAGACACCTAGAAAAGTGTAATCCATGTTGAGCACTAAGCAGCGCATTTCCCCCTCCCTGACCCTCCCCTCAAGGGGGAGGGAAATATTATTTTGATTCCGTACTAGAATATTCTGAAATTATATTTTTATTTAATTGTTATTTTAGAGATCCTTCGCGGAGCCTGCCCTCGAGCGAAGCGAAGGGCTCAGGATGACGGGGGCAGAGAAGGTTAAAATCGCATGGTTTTGAGACGTTTGGCCAGTTGCTTGCGGTAACCTTTGTTGAAGACCTCGTCGAAGTCATAGGCATTCTTGAAGCTGTCGTAGTGGTCTTGGGTGTCTTTGGCGAGGACTTTGTTCTCTACCAGATTGTAGACGATGTTGCCGAAATCATCGGTCTTCTTGATACCCCAATGTTTGAGCACCGTCATCGTCATGGGACCGAATTTCTTAAGCAGCAGGGCCTTTATACCCACCAATAATTCTTCACCGCTGATATGCTTGGATTTCTTGAATTTGTTTTGGCTGAAGGACAGGGCCTCCATGACAAATTCATAGGCCTCGGGATAATAACGGGAATCTTGGGTGCAGATGTTTGAGATGATGCTGTAGAATTCCTCATCCATTGTTTGCATTGTAGCATCCTGGCTTATCAAAGCAAAAAGAATTTAATAAATTTTTAAATGAGATTGCTTCGTCGCCCTTCGGGCTCCTCGCAATGACGCAGAGAGAACTAAAATTTCCCATTCTGCACCCTCCCCGTTAAAAGCTAAACTAACGAAATCGAAGAAATAGGGCCTTTGGGGGAGAGAAATATCACCTGGATTGCGTGTACAAAAAAATGCCCCGTAATCCTTCGATCACGGGGCATTTTAAATAAACCGGTAA
>CAZKUL010000230.1:0-2660 GCA_964555945.1 uncultured Planctomycetales bacterium | reverse complement strand
TAAGAGATTCTTCGGCTACGCCTCAGAATGACGGTGATGCTTGATTAGAACAATTAACAATTACATTTGGAGCTGGCCTTATATCCGGCAGCAACGGCGTCAGCAGAAGATTTAAAAGAGACCTTGTTATCATCTTTAATGAGCTTTACATAAGAACAGTTGGCCGGAAAGAATAATTTGGAGCTTTTATTGCCCACAAAGGCAACTGTATCCACAGCGGTGGATTGGCATTTGGAACTGGCCGCGTATCCAGCAGCAACGGCATCTGCGGGGCTTTTGAATGTGACCTGGTTTTCTTTTTTGATTAATTTCGCGTAGGAGCAGTCTGGGGGGAAAAATAATTTCGATGATTTATTTCCAACCACATCCGCTTGAACTAATCCTGAGAACCCTATGACTAACACTCCCAGCACCGCCAATATTAATTTCTTCATTTCTTGTTCCTTTCCTTTTGTTTGCTTTTTTAAATAGCCGATTGAGATTGACCTAATTTGAGGAGGATCTTTTTGACATTCTTGATAGAATTCTCATCAATTTTAGTGAAATAAACTACAAACCCCTCGCCTGGGACCATGCGGGATATGCGGGCCAGGCCCTGGATCACATCTTTTTCGTCCTCTTGCGAGCATTGGATCGTGATCCCAACCTCATCATTGATGTTTAAGAAAATACTATTTTTAATCCTGATAAAGGCACTGCTCAATGAAAGATCTTTGAGGTGGCCCTTCACGGTCAGTTGAGATCCCACACTGACCGTTGCCGGAAATTCTACGTTGACCCGCGGTTGTCCACGTTGATCATTAGAGCCCATTTGGTTAACCATACGCCTGTCCTTTCAATGCCTAATGCAGCAATAATCCTAATACACCTATGATACAGCCGGTCATGCCTAATAATAATCCTAACATGGGAAAGATTTTCTTATGAGACAGAAAATAAAGCGAACTTAAGATCATCGCAATTTCCAGAAGGCCTTCCGCCAGTTCAAAATAATCGGTTTTGCGATGGGTAAATTTTCCCTCTTGTTCTATTTTATCAGCTTTGGATTTTATGTCATCTGTCTCTTGATTGTATTTTTTTTCTTGGGCAACATACTGGGTGATCGTTTTAGTGGTCTGTTCATTGACGGGTGCCATTAATTGCAGAAGCCTGACATTTAATTCCAATTGGTATTCCCGAATGCGCTTGGCTTGATAATAGGACCATTGGTCAGAGGACTCATTGACCAGGATAATGGATTCCGTATCGGTTTGGTGGGCCAGGATGCTAAAAATACTCAAGAAAACAGCCAAGAGGGCTGTTTGGATACCGATCATTTTTCCAAAAGAATCAAGTGATCCGCCGTGAGGTGTTTCCATTTCCATAGTTTTTGTATCCCCTTTCCTAACCGAGCTTATACTTTTTGCAAATTTGATGCCTGACTGCCGCAGAGGCGGCAGGCCTCCCCACAGGGGGGAGGGAATACTAGGTTTTTATGAATATTTGACGGAAATTAAACAGAGTCCGTGGCTTGGTGCTGTTCTTGCAGGTTGGCGGCCGCTGCCTGCTGCAATAAGAGCTCCTGTGATGTTACGTACCATTTTATATAAAAAACCGTCGGATGTGATCGTAATATGGATCAGGTCGCCATCCTTCTTGATGCTTAACTGCTTGACCGTCCTTACCGTATTTTTTATCCTCGAGCGCTGCGAGGCGGATTGATACGGTTTAAAATCACGCTTTCCCGTCAAATGCTTGGCCGCTTTACGCATCGCGGATACATCTAAAGGATGTGGATAAAAATAGGCTCGGTCCCTCCATAAGGCTGAAGGGTACGATCGGTTTAGGATCGTATAGCGGTATGTTTTAACCGTAACATCCCTTTGTGCGTGAAAATCGAGCGGGACTTCCTGGATCTTCACCACGGATAAGTCCCTATCTAAGAATACATTCAATGCCTTCTGGATCAATGAGGCTTTGATATCCGTGTCTGTTTTAAAATGGACCACTTGAGCTAACGCATGCACGCCGCTGTCTGTCCGCCCTGAGGCCTGGCAATGGACTTTCTTTTTAAAGATCCTCTCCAGCTTTTCCTCGAGATGGTTTTGGATGGTGCGCAAACCTTTAAATTGGGTCTGCCATCCGGAAAAACCTGTCCCGTCATACTCCAGGGTCATTTTAAAATTGCGTAAAGCCATGTCAAAGAGTTTCAAAAAACTTCACGATGTGGTCCGATAAAATGTTTAAATCTTTCACTGTATGTTTGGTCGAGACAAAAAAAGATTCCAGGTCTGCCGGCGGCCAGTAAATGCCTTGCTTTAATAAATAGTGGAATAATTTTGCATAGAGTTCATTAGATGAGGCCGCTTGGGCATCAACGTAATTATAGACAGGATTTGGACGAAAGCGAATACTGATCATACTTTTATAATTGGCCAGATGAGCAGCTGCATTCGTGTTTTTTAAAAGAGTATTGGTGCGGCCCACAAAGTCGTCACTGAGCGTATTGAGTTTTTTATATATTTCTTTAGACAAATTCTTCAACGTCGCCAATCCTGCCTGCATGACCACGGGAGTTCCGGAAAAGGTCCCGGCTTGATAAACCGCTCCCAAAGGCGCTAAATGCCGCATAATGTCTCGCCTGCCGCCATAGGCCCCCACCGGAAAGCCGCCGCCGATGA
>CAZKUL010000229.1:0-2682 GCA_964555945.1 uncultured Planctomycetales bacterium | reverse complement strand
ATAGCAGCCTCCTGGGCAAATGCTGTGGTTGTAATTAAAAATATTACCGTCATTGCGAGCGAAGCGAAGCAATCTCTGAAAAAGAGAATTTTGTCGGGATTGCCGCGTCGTCCCGACGTCACGTCGGGACTCCTCGCAATAACAAGATTCATACTCACTTCTGCTCCACAAATTTAAGCGCAGCGGAATTCATGCAGAAACGTTTTCCCGTTGGTGCCGGGCCGTCGTCAAAGACGTGGCCTAGATGGGCGCCGCAACGCGGGCAATGCACTTCAATACGGGTCATCAAGAGGCTGTTATCTGATACATAAGCGACATTCTTCTGATCAATGGGCTTTGTAAAACTGGGCCAGCCGGTGCCGGACTCAAATTTATCGTCCGACGAAAACAAATCCAGCCCGCAGCAGGCGCATTTATAAATCCCTTTACGATGATTAAGGACATATTCATTGTTAAAAGGTTGCTCTGTCCCTTTATTACGCGCCACCTCGTATTGCTCGGGCGTCAATATTATCTTCCATTCTTCCGTCGTCTTTACCACCTTATGCGTTTGTACATAGGAATGAGTGGCAGCATCATAAACTTCAATGGTATCTTGTGTTTGTTGTGACATAGCAAGGCCTCCGGTAAAAGGTATCATCAAAAATAAAATCAAAATGACTTTGTTCATCGATCCCTTTATTGTCATTCCCGCGAAAGCGGGAATCCATTTTCTGGATCCCCGATTAAAACATTCGGGGATGACAATCTGGCGCATCATTTAAATATATTAAACATCGCCAAAGCCCGGGAAAATTCCTGGGGTGTTACAAAACCAATGACCCTGGAATCTTTGATCTCATGGCCATGGCTGTCCAAAAAAATGACCGTAGGCACGCCGTCAATGCCGTATTCCTGGGCTATTTCCTGCACGCGGGGGTCATCTTGATTAGTCACATCCATGCGTAACGCCGTCACCTGGGCCAGCTTGGCCTGGATTTCTGGCAATGAAAACACCTCCCTGTCCAGGTCATGGCAATTGGGACACCATTCCGCAAAAAAATCAATGACCACCGGCTTATGATGAGCCACAGAATCTTCAATGGCCTGTTTACTATAAGGCAGCCATGAAAAATTTGATTGATGCCCTGGCTTCTGCTGGCATGAACTAAAGGCAACAATCAAAAACAATATACTGATCAATACTTTCATAATGGACATTATAGCACAAGTTGCAAATCATAGCGGACCATGCGGTAAATCCACTGCCTTCGGCCGAAACTTTCGGGGTGCGTGGAATTAGACGCGTTTTGCACTTCAGGATGGTAATATTCCCAAACAATTTCACCTTCACGGGTGATTTCAAAAGCGCGGCCCGCCTCGCTCTGGGTGACCAGGGTATTGCCATTACCCAAGCGCTGGGCGTGGCCCTGGGACAGCGTGTAAAAGCCATCGCCACGGTACTCCCATAGAATTTTCATGCTGACAGGATCAAGTTCCAACACCCGCGACCACCCGCGATAACGGCCATTGTCAAAAATTAGGATGCGGCCATCCGCAAGCATGGCAGGGGCATGTTGGCCTTCAAGCCCATGGGCAATAGCGTTGCCAATGCATTGCCAAACCACCTCGCGGGTCTCGCCGTCAAGGATAAAAACCATGCTGCCGTGCCGGAAGCTGATGAGCCAATTGCCTTCACGAAAGCGATGGTCCCTTTCAGCTAATGGAGTCCTGGGGAGCAACTGAAAAGAATTGATATGATAATAATCATAGTGCCCGCCCCACGGGCTTATGGCTTTGCGGCGGGCGCCATCAGGCCAAAAAGGTAATTTGGGCACGTCAAGCTCAAGGGGCGGGTGAAATTTTTGGAGATACCCCAAATTCTCCCATGTGGACCAACGCGTCAACTCCTGACCTTTAAAATCGAATTCAACAACCGCGCAAAAATCCACATCCCGGCCTTTATAGTGATGCGTCTCTTTGGTCAACGTAATGATGGTCTCTTGAGGTGTGAGGACAATGTCATGATGGATGGGAAAATCTTTTTCCCAAATAACTTCATCATCCCAGGTATACATCCCCCATTTGCAAGACTCATAATGTTCCTGTGCCACATAACGGCCGTCAGCTAAAAGTACCCCCAAATAGCGTGACTTCCATTTTTTAAATTCCTTTCCTTGAAGGTCAATAAGCTGTCCATCAAAAAGATTAACACCGGGAAAAACCTTTCCAGCACAGTGGGTATGCGCTCCGCAAAGCGCGCCATCAAATCGCGGCCCTTCAAGTTCCCGTAGTTTTAATTTTACTTGGGTTAAAAATGTCATTTTATGGCCTGCCTCCTTTGAGCAAAGGATCGATCATCTCTTTAGGATAGCGTATCATCCGGTAAATTTCTTCCCGGCATCCCCATTGCTTTTTATTTGGCGAGTTCTTTTCAGTCTGGACGAGGGGATGGTAAAATTCCCAAACAATCTTTTTATTGGGCGTTAACTCAAAGACATGCCCCGGCTCAGATTCAGTGATGAGCAAATTCCCGTTGGGAAGCTGCTGGGCAAAGCCTTGGGAATTCGTATAAAATTTTTTATTACGGTATTCCCAATCAATATGGAAGGTGACCGGGTTTAATGCAATCACCCTGGTCCACTTGCGGTAACGGCCATTATCAAAAATAAGGACATCGCCATTGGGCAACACCGATGGCCC
>CAZKUL010000228.1:0-2717 GCA_964555945.1 uncultured Planctomycetales bacterium | reverse complement strand
ACCCTCCCCACAAGGGGGAGGGAATAACGTACTTATAACGGCTTAAGGATTACCTTGCATTTGCGGTGAATACGTGGTATATTCTACGCAAGGAGTGCGTAGAATAATGCGTTACATACATCAATTAAATAATTGGCCTAAATTCGTTTGGGATAATAAGCAGATTATGCCTTTGCTGGGAGACGTGCGCAATCGTCAAGGTCGATTGATTGGACGCATGGAATCCTTAGGTTTTCCTTTGCGTTCAGAAGCTATCTTGCAAACCCTTACACTTGATGTTTTAAAGAGCAGTGAAATTGAAGGAGAAATTCTTGATCCTGCTCAGGTGCGATCATCCATTGCACGAAGATTAGGGATGGATATTGCCGGACTTATTTCTTCTGACCGTAATGTTGATGGCATGGTGGAAATGATGCTGGATGCTACCCAGCAATTTAAAAAATCACTGACCAAAGATCGTTTATTCGGTTGGCATGCGAGTCTTTTTCCAACTGGCCGAAGTGGTATGCAGAAAATCGTTGTCGGCATCTGGCGTGATGATAAACATGGCCCCATGCAGGTTATTTCCGGGCCAATAGGGCGTCAAAAAGTCCATTTTGAAGCGCCACCAGCAGCACGTCTTAACAATGAGATGAAGAATTTCATAAGTTGGTTTAACCAAAACACTGGGATTGATCCTGTGCTCAAAGCTGCCATTGCTCATTTGTGGTTTGTGACAATCCATCCTTTTGATGATGGTAATGGACGTATCGCACGGGCCATCACTGATATGCAGCTTGCACGTGCCGATGGTAGTGCTCAACGGTTTTATAGTATGTCTGTTCAAATCCGTCAGGAAAGAAACGCTTATTACGACGTTCTGGAGAAAAGTCAGAAGAATGCCGATATGGATATCACGCTCTGGCTTAAGTGGTTTTTAGCCTGTTTGGATAGAGCATTAGATACTACAGAAAAAACATTGGCAGGTGTTTTCAAGAAAGCACGTTTTTGGGAAACTCATCCTGAAGCCTCTCTCAATAAACGCCAGATAAAGATGATCAATAAGTTATTTGAAGGATTTGAAGGTAAGCTTACGTCTTCTAAATGGGCAAAGATCGTCAAATGTTCACATGATACTGCATTGCGGGATATTCTTGAGTTGATCGAGAAAAAGATCCTGATCAAGGATGATGCTGGTGGCCGAAGCACAAGTTATTTATTGAGGGATTTATAAAAAAACGATTTGAATCCCTCTAAAAGTGTTAATAGATTATCTTCGTACCTTACTAAAATACTCACGAATTTCTCACCTTGAGGAAAGACGTCTCATAGCCAAAGCCAAAAAGGGATCTAAGAAGGAAATAGAAGAGCTGGTCCTTCGCCATATTGGCTTTGTTATTTTTAGAATTTATAAGAAGACCTTTCCGGTTTATATCGAGCGTTTTGGCGAAGAAATCCTATCTGAAGCAACTTTCATTTTATACGACAAAATAAAAACATATAATCTTAGGTATAGAGATGAGAATGGTAATTTCAATCCCGTTCGATTTGCTTCGTATATTTGGAAGAGGATTGACGGCTTCATTCTCGATTCCTTAAAGAAAGAATTGGAAAGAGCAAAACGACAAACAAGTCCAGATTGAGAAAGATATGATAAGGAAGACGCTATTATTTATGATGAATGATTAGTAAAGATATAAGTTGCTATCAAATTATAATTGATCCTAAATGTACCAAGGAGGATCAATTAATTATGTGGCCCAGTGAGGATCAAAATAATTTTATTTACCGTATTGTTGAAGACATTAAGAATGCAAGGCTAAGTCCAAGGGGAATTGATGTAAAGACTCGTCAAAGATGTATTGAGGTACTAATAAGTCAAGGTTTTTCCAAAAGAAAGATTGCTCAGCTTTTAGAAAGAAGTGAAAAAACAATCAAGAGGGATGTTGATCAAATTCATCTAAAGCATTCTTTAGATCCTGATAAGTGGTTAATTAAAATGATTGTTGGTCAATTGACTATGTCTGCAGAATTGCATTGTCAAAATTTAATCAACTTAGCTAAAAATGCTTCACTAGTAGAGAGCGCAAGAATTGAATACTTAATTTTTAAAATTCAGGCAGAAAGAATTACAAAGTTGCAATCTTTGGGGTGTTTGCCTATAAAGGTCTATATTTCCCCTAATATTGAGGATCGGTTCAATAAGTTAGTTGAAAATATCAAGAGAGAGTTAAAACAAATCGAAGAATTGACTAATAAATTTAAGGACGATATTTTAAATTCTATTAATGAAGGAAGATTTCCATTGATTCTTACTGAACGGCGTGAGCATTTAGAAAAGCTGGCTAAATTATTACAGGATAAGATAGAATTTTTGGTTATTTTGCACGGAGGGATTAAACAAAAGGATAGGCGTGTTATATTTGAACGGATTAAAGAATGTCCTGATGATTGCCCCAAGACCATATTGGCCACAGGTTCGTATATCGGAGAAGACTTTGATGAGCCAAGGCTCAACACCTTGTTTTTAACCATGCCGAGTTCGTTTAAAGGTAGAATAGTTCAGTATGCAGGACGACTACATCGTTATCATAAAGATAAAAATAATGTCAGGATTTATGATTACGTTGATAAAGGTATCCCTATGCTGGAAAGGATGTTTCAACGAAGACTAAAGACATATAAAATATTAGGGTATGAAATTGGTGATGGGGTAGTAGTAAAACAAAGCGATTCAG
>CAZKUL010000227.1:0-2734 GCA_964555945.1 uncultured Planctomycetales bacterium | reverse complement strand
ATACAAGGAGTTACTGGAATCATTTGTATTAGTGAATTGTTCCATGGTTTTCATACCGTTTCCATTTTGAACCTTGGTTTCATCTTATTTATCTTGCAGCCATGCAAAATTCTGTTAATAGCAGGGACAAGCTGCTCATACAAATCACTTTTGCTGATAAAAGACTGGATCATCCCGTGTCCATCCCTGCGAAATATTTCTTTGGGATCATATAAGGTCAACATAATAATGCTGCATTTGGGAA
This sequence comes from uncultured Planctomycetales bacterium, assembly GCA_964555945.1. GTDB lineage: Bacteria > Omnitrophota > Gorgyraeia > Zapsychrales > Fredricksoniimonadaceae > JABDGZ01. The sequence continues at coordinate 2,490 of CAZKUL010000227.1, read as the reverse complement.
GAAATTTCTTGATCTGACGGGTTGTTTCCAGGCCATTAATACCTCCCAAAGCAAAGTCAATAACTACGATTTGAGGCTTCTTCTTCCTAGCTAAAAGTACACCTTCTTCCCCGGAAGACGCTTCTATTATATGCGCCTGTATTTTGTTCAATTCCAGAAAATGCCGTAAAGCTTCTCTGAAATCCTTATGGTCCTCAATGATTAAAATTTTCGGAGTTATCATACTTTAATTATAGGCGAGAATATTACCGGAGGAAATTAGTTGAAATACGTAAGAATCTACGTGGTAATACTCGGAATCATCCCTTATTTCTCTTTTTCTAAAATATCCATGATTCTATACACCCTTTGGACCCTATAAACCATAGCAACTAAACCAATAAAAACAAACAGAACAATGACTGGGAAAATTTTTATAAATAACATCTTCCCTAAAAAAACCAGGAAAATATTAAGGACAATCAAAAGAATGCGGATTTCCGATACGCCAAACCGGCTAAAACTGATCTTAAAATCATTGGTAATGGCAAAGTCCAAAAAGACATGCACCATAAAACAGCCGGAGACCGCCAAATGCAATAAAATTAAAGGCATATATGATGAAGGCAATAAAAACGAATAGCCGATAATAATCGTGCACAAAAATACATAATCGAGAAAATGGTCCATATAAAAACCCCACTTGATCAACCCCGTGTTTCTATGACGGCCCACCTCCCCATCCAGCATGTCTGTGATATATTGAAGTAATATGCATGCGTTAGAACCCCATAACCAGTTGATATTTTTATCTACTAAATAACCAAAAAAGACAATCAAGCCGGACCATAAAATAGTCATTAATGTTAAATGGGCCGTGCTCATCCACGAAGGAACAAAAGGCAAAGATGCATCAATAAACTTCCTTTCAAAATGAAGCAAGAAATGGTCCAAATGCTTTTGGTCACCGGCAAAATGCCCAATTGGGAGATTACTTTTCATAAAAAAATTATAAAGGAAGATATAATAACAGGAAATTAGATAAAGTACGGATGAACCTACGTGGTACTACCTAGAAAACTAAATCAATCCCTTGGTAATAGCATATTTTACAAGGCTGGCAGGGGTTTTAAGCCCTAATTTCTGGATGAGATGGCTACGGTGGGTTTCGACAGTACGAATGCTGATTTTAAGGCTCGCGGCGATATTTTTATTGGCTTTGCCCTCGGCAATACGGCGCAAGATTTCTTTTTCTCTTGAAGTCAAAATCTCCAAAGAGGGTATATCACCTTCCTGGTCCATAGAACGGACATATTGTTCCGCGATTAAATTCGAAATGGCCGGAGAAATAAATTGTTTACCCTTCATAATCATTTTGATGGCCATAACAAGATGATCAATAGCGCTATCCTTGAGAATATATCCGCAGGCACCGGCAGCCATTGCATGTTTAAAATGCTCAGTATCCTTTTGCATGGTCAAAACAAGAGATTTGATCTTGGGAAATCTTTTACGGATTTCTTTGAGTGTGGCCAGCCCATCCATATTGGGCATAGAAAGGTCTATCACCAGACAATCAGCTTTGGCTGAAGGAAGCTTCTCTAACAGATCTTCTCCATCCTTGGCCTGTGCAACCACTTTAAAATCCGGTTCCTTTTCCAAAAGCCCTTTAAGGCCGGCACGGAGCATTTCATGGTCATCGGCAAGAATAATTTTAATCATACCTTATATTCCCTCATTGACAGGAATTTCAATTAAAAGTGTTGTCCCCTGTTTTGGAGGAGAGTGTATTCCGATGGTCCCGCCAAGCAGCTTGGCCCGCTCCTGCATGGTGGTCAATCCCAAACCAGAAGATGATCCGGTAAAAAGAAATCCACGGCCATTGTCATGGATAGAAATTTTAAGCAACCCTTTAGCCTTAGTAATCTTGATTGCCGCACGCGTGGCCCCAGCATGTTTAAGAATATTACTCATGGCCTCCTGAATAATACGGAACAAATTGATAGGCTCAGCCTTGAATCGAAGACTATCTAAATCCCCATGACGAAAACTTATCTTTAATTTATTACTTGAACCCATTTCTTTCAACATTGCTTCCAGGGCTGATGTCAATCCCAATACATCAAGGGTAGATGGCCGCAGACGCATGGCCAGACTACGGGATTTCTCTATAATTGTATCCAAATAATTCATCATTTTTTGTTGGTCAGCGCTGAGCTTTTTATTCTTATTCCCTTGAGATTCAACCATCCACGCAGAATGATGCATCATTTTTAAAGTCGCCAGAGACTGTCCCAGATCATCGTGAAGATCACGGGCAATGCGGTTGCATTCCTGTTCCTGAGCCAGGATGATTTTCTGAGGCAAGGCCTTAATCTGCTCTTCCATGTGCTTTTTTTGGGTAATTTCATTACGGATGGCGACGTATTGGTAAGGCTTTCCCTTACCATTTAAGAATGGGACAATGGTCGTATCTACCCAATAATAGGTGCCATCTTTAGCTCTATTACG
>CAZKUL010000226.1:0-2739 GCA_964555945.1 uncultured Planctomycetales bacterium | reverse complement strand
GAAGAAGATTATCTAGCGCTATACAAAAACAATGTAGGGGTGGGTTCCAAACCCACCCAAGAACGGGCAGGTTATGAACCTGCCCCTACAAATATCAATCAATTGGACTCCACAATCATCCGTCAAATCATCCTCCCCGAAATCGAAAAAGAAGTCAATGACGGAAAGAATTTCGCCACCTTAAGGCAAATTCTCTACGCCCAGATCCTGGCTGTATGGTTCAAGCAAAATCTAAAGCAAGCCCTTCTTGGCCGGGTCTATGTCAACAAGTCAACGGTTAAAGGAATTGACCAGAACGACCACATTACCAACGATAGAATTTATCAGCAATATCTAAAGGCCTATAAGAAGGGTGTGTTTAATTTTATCCAGGAAGACAAGATTCCCTGTTCCTTGGGTTCCAATTGTGGAGACCAAACGATAGCGCGCAAGTATTTTTCCGGTGGGTGGGCGTCGGCAGCCATGGTGGTGCAAGATTTTGCCAGTCTAAGCCAGCTTCCGGTTGGAGATTTAGCACAATTACATCAGGCCGAAAGGTCTGCTGATCTTACAAATGTCTCCGTCGCGCTTGCAACTTCACCGGCACAGGTTTCGGGTTTAGAGTCAGCCGCCATGATGGCCAATAATCCAACAGGTAGCGAGGTGGCAAAATATTTGCAAAATCATGGTTTGTCTGTTTTTCCAGATTCTGAGAATCCACATGCCATTCGCGTTGCTGGTCATCTCATTGATTTTACAGTACCTGGGTCGTTTGATCATGCAGCGACTGCAGAATTAAAATCTTTGTTGGGCTCATCAGAAAAAATGGGGCCTCAAGACCGCGCGATGACGATAGATTTGATGCAAATAGTGACATCTTATTATGCTCAGTTAGGAGTGTCATTAGTGGGACATGGTGCAGGGGTATTTACTTTGGCCTATGGTATTGTCAAAAGTAATAGAGATTTTAGGAATGGTAAGAATGCAAGGACACTTGAAGAAAAACTCATACACTACAAAGCCTTTCGTAAAAGTATTTTGCATATTGTAGGCGTAGCTGTGATTTTAGCCTCAGGGATCGCTCTTGGCCTGATTCGTGATCCTCAGGCGGATACTGGCAATAGCGCATTCGCTTTAATTGAAATGATTACAGGCTCTAAGATTGGAGGAGGTAGTTTGGGGTATGAGCCCATGGGTGATGAATTAATCGCGGCTACTGAGAATGCCATAAAAAAAGGAACGGGGATTGAAGATGAGGAATTAATCAAGCTTGAGAATTTTGTTGGCAATCCTGCTCGCGAATTTTTCTTCAAGAAAACTGATTGGCAGGTCTTTGGTACAATTGCTGCATTAGCCACCTTAATACATCTTAATATAGATATTCCCTATTACCATCAGTGGCTACAGGAACAGCATTGGGCTGTACGCTTGACAACAAATCTTGGCCCAATATTTACGGGATTCGGCATTGGCGCAGCCTTGGCCACATTTGTCGATAAATACACACCTGAAACCGATTCAGGAATGACTGACAAACGAAGAAAACTTGTAGATTATATGATTAACATGCACACGTTAATAGATGAAAAGGGGGATAATAGTTTTGGCATCCTTTATGGATTAATTCGACGGGGTGCTATAGATAACGATCAATTAAGGGCTTTGTATGTTATCGTTGGAGAAAGGCAACGCGATATTACAGATGCAGGCTTGCCAAAATTATTGGCGACCATTCTTGTCAAATTAGGTCAAGCAGGTGACGATCTCGATAGAAGATATTTTGGAGATCATGATGTCCATGATTATATGGCAAAAGCCAGCGTAGAGCAGGCTAAGGTTGGAGAGGCGACAACTTCGAACGCATCTCGCGAAGTTTTTCCCGCTCAGGTAGGCCCTGGAACTTTTCCACAAGGCTCAAGATGGTTAATTACTTATGCAAAGTTACAATATCCTCAAGATGGAGAAATTACCACTGAGGCAGAGGATATTCAATACCAGCAAGGGGCTCTTCATGTTCGGATGTATGGTGGAAATCCATGGAGTATGGAAGTGCCAGGTAAAGAAGACGAAATCGAAAGTAGAATGACCCGATATCCTTTAATTTTTGTGCGTGCAAAAGAGATAGGGGATTCGGCTATGACGATGGCCAATAATCCTTACATAAGAATCAATGGGCATTATTGGTCGGCGAGGCAAATCGAGCGTATCGTTAATGAAATTTTAAGCGGCATGGATGAAATGAGTTTAAATAATTCGGGCGAATACGGTCACATATATTTGCACGGGGAGAAATTTACGGGCAATGATCGTCAAATTCTGGCAGATATTGCCACTGAAATATCTGGACAAATTGAAACCCTTAAATTGCAGACTGCAGTATTTGTTGCAGGAGGTGAATATTTGGATATCAGAAAAGAGAATTTTGCCGAGATTAGAGCAGGATTTTCAGCTTATTTACAAAGGGCATCCGATGCCCGAATAACTGATGGCATTACATTTGATGAGGGTAAGAGAAGATTGCGAGAAATTATGGAAGCGCATGAGGGAGGAGAACAAGAACTTGAACAGATTCCAGAAGGAGATTTGAAGGCCCTGGCTGCTTTTTCAGGAGGGTCATTAGTCCATTCATATGACGGTTTTGCTGCGATTCATTATGGTCTAACACAATCTATAAAGCAAAGACAGGCTGTCACGGGACTAGATGCAGCAATGAATACTTCAATTCCTTCTCCAGAAAGATTTTTAAGATTGACTCAAAAT
>CAZKUL010000225.1:0-2749 GCA_964555945.1 uncultured Planctomycetales bacterium | reverse complement strand
AAAAATGACCACGACCATGGTGGCATAACCATAATTCACTTGGGCCAATTCAATGGCTTCCTGCGCCGTTCTAGTTTCTTCTATTTTCGTTAAGACTGAACGATTCGCCGCATCTGGGTTTAGGCGAGGGTCTTTGCCGAAAGCCCCCAACACCATCTGGCTTATAGAATATTTCATCCCTAAATATTTGCCTTGATATTCCTCAACAATGCCTAAGGCGTCAATAGGATCATAAAACAGAAATCGCGTCGAGAATCTATACTCAAAGGGCAGGGTTGACAACACATTTAGAATGCCGGAATGACTTTCCTGGGGAAATTGGACAAGGGTCACGACGCCGATAGAGTTATCATCAATCATCGGTTCATGGCCGCCAATGAATTCGTGGGCCCCCAAATAATGATTAAGATAGCACGGCGGTTGCGGCACCGGTATCTGTGTCTTCTCTCCACAGATGCAGCGATGAAGAAAGGTCATCATCTCGGAAGAATTCATACGTTTGATATGAATTTTATGGGCGATATTCCCCTGAAATTCGCTTAATTTCTGATTAAACATCTGGATATTAAATTCAAGGCTTGAAACCAACTCCTCCTTGCCGGCATTCTGGAGAAAGAGATTACTCATGATCTTGTTTTCAACAACAGAGGGCAAATAACAAAAACTGATGGCATAAATATTCTCAAAATGCTCACCTTCCTTTTCATAATGCTCACGCCTGTGCTTTTCAATCAATAGCGAGGTCGCGTTTTGAAAACAATTTATTTTGGGATAGTCAATGGCCGCAACCCTCAATAAATCCACATGCACCGACCATCCATTGCCAAAAGTCTGGAATATCGACTGCACTTGGGAAGATAATTGGTCTTCTTCAGCACCCAGAGATGAATCCATGTCCGGTCCACAGAAGTAAAAGCAGCCCAGAAGGCTTCCGTCCCGATTAAATAGAATGCCTTCATCCACAAATTCAAAATAAGGGATCAACGAAGGAAACCCCGCGTGACCTACCGCAAATTCTTTAACTGGAAACATGACTTCAACTCCGTTTACATCATCCTGAGGCGAATCGAAGGATCTCATTCTTACATTTTTCTACTTCGTCTCAAAATACTTGCAGGCGTATTAATTCTCTCCCTGGCACCATAAAAATCTCGATAAAACAATGATCTTAAAAATACCTTCGTGGCCCAAGGATCCGCTTTGGCAGTTAATTTACTGACTATGATCCCCACCGTCCAAATGATAATTGCCAAAATAAGCGATAAGGTATCTCTTCCCGCGGTGCAAAGACTTAAACACAAACAGGCCAGGAGGATGACATTTTCTCTTTCTGCACCGAGCAAGAGAATTGGTCTGGTCATACTCTGTAATATGGGTGTCGTTATTCTATTATTGAACATATTTACATTCGAGCTGAGAACATGGCTGCATGGACAAGCAAAGAGGACGCAAAAAATACAATACCGCCTACAGCGATGATATTGGTGAGTTGATGTATCCCATCGCCCACATTTTTCCCAAATGCATTAATCAGTCCCCACATGCCAATGGCAATAAGAAGTATCGCCGTGGGTAACATGCCGGAAGTCAGATCTTGGGCAATTTGATATAACTGGCTCGACATCACTAAAATTTGAGAATTGGTTGTGGCAGATGCAGTACCCATGAACAAAAGCATCAAGACCAATTGCAACGAAAAAAATTTAATCTTTCTCATGAGGGTTGTCTCCTTTGTTGTTTCTCGTCCTGTTTCAATATTGTTTAATCATAACATATTATTTATTTTTTGTCAAACTTTTTCACAAAGACGGCTCCGCGTATGGGCCGACCTCGTGTCGGCTCGTTCCTAAAAAAGGCCTCAAATTTTATTTTTTATAATTCTTTGTCACGTCTTCGGCGGACACAAACCTAAGATCAGGGGCCCAACGCAGGGGGAATGTGAGAGATGTTCTCTTAAAACTTGCAGCGAAGATAGGATGCTGGGCATCTGTTTGAGAGGCTTTGGCGGTAAACCAGGTGTGGTCTAACGGAGTCGGCTCGGCCGCTCCGATATAATGCCATTGTCCATCCCAAATTTCCACCCAGGTATGATTGCCGCTTTCATCCCTCCACAGAGGGATGGCGACGATGCGGGCAGGGACCCCAACTGAGCGTAAGGCATCCGTGAGGAGGATTGAAAGCCCTGTGCACGAAGCATAATGGGCCTTGGTCGATTCATACGGACTTTGGTCCGGTTTGGGGCGCTTATCAGCACTATAAGCCACCTGGAGAGTCGCAAATACAAATTTGTTTAAGGCCAGGACCGCCGCATCAATCGTCTTGCTGTCTTGGACCGTCTTAAGGAAGCGCTGATGAAAATCCGTGCGCCAATGATCGCGGCGTTCATTGAGAGAAGCATAGGACAATATATCATTAAGAAAAATATCCTTAGGGACAGTGTGGCCCCATGGAACTTCATTCATAACTTGATAAGCTAAGAGCTCATTCTCCTTCAAGAAATCACTCTTTAACGCCACCAAATCACGCCCAGGCATATTCGCTATCAAAAACGCCATCCCCTCTCTCTGTTGCAGATCAAGACCTTCAAGAGCATCCATCAATTCCCAGCCATTCCTACCTGCTTTCTTAAGCGCTACGAAAACTTCCTTTTGATAGGCGCGTGGAACCAAATGAACGGCATTCTCAATTTTCTCCTTTGAGGGACGCCCCCTTCTTTGGTCCGGATGGCCTTGATCAGCCCATCCACGCG
>CAZKUL010000224.1:0-2793 GCA_964555945.1 uncultured Planctomycetales bacterium | reverse complement strand
GATGCCGATTATTTTGTTTATGGCGATGTGACCCTCAAGCCCAAGGAATCCAAAACATTCAAGATCCATGTCAAAGACAAATGGATGGTGACACCGGATGAGGTTGATGGTTTAAAGAAGCAAATTGACCAGGGTTATGAGACATTGGGTAAGCCCCATGATGCCTCAAAAGCCGCCGTCCTCAAAGAGCGTTTAGAGAAGAAGATAGATTATATCCTTAATTTGCAGACAACAAGCGCGGACAGCATTGACAAGCGCATTGATGACTACAGGGCGTACACCAAGGAAATGAAAAGGATCCAGAATGAGGCTTTAGATGTCAGCTACTGGCGTTCTGATCCCAGTGCAGACCAAACCCCTAAGCTCATTCATTTGAACATTGAAGTGGACAATCCCACGAAAACGGTGAAACATTATAAACACAAGGATTATCTGCCCCAGGAGGTAAAACCGGAAGATGTCGTCGAAGCTGAAGATTTTGAAGTGCGCTTTGACCAGATCAAGCAGCTGGCCTTCCTGTTTAAGGAAGAAGACCTAGACCCCGGCGCTAAAAAGAAATATGCCATCGGTATTATCGATATTTGGTCTATTGATCCCAAGGACATCAATTACTTAAGTTCACGGGCCCAGTATGCCTATGATTATCTTAAGGACAGCAAATACGCCGAGAGCGCCAAAATTTTGATGGACCGCATCACCACCAATTTGAAAAATATCCAGGATTCGCAGGCCATCCAAAGGCCTATCCTGGAACATATCAGTGCCTACCGCACCAACAAAGAGACTTATAACGATACCGAGAAGGATGTGGAGAACCTGGAGAAATTGCTCTCTGTATTCCGTGAAGACCTGGAGAAAAGCAAGGTCGAGAACATTCTGCAAAAGATGCAATCCCTCAAAGGGGTCTCCGATGTCTCCAAGGCCATGCTCAACAAGAAATTCCAGCAAAGCACCGCTTGGGGCTATATCGGTTGGATTTTACTTTTAGTAGGTGTGGTGACATTGGGCGGCTTTATCTTCTCGCTGGTACGTGCGAAAGATAAGAAAATCAAAGATGAGACGGCGGAGAAAAAATGAGTGATATTAAATTACAATACACCGAAGTCGGCACCGTCAAGGCCATGCGTGGTTGCATCGTCTTTGTCCGTGGTTTCCGCAATTGCATCAACGGCCAGTTGATCAAGTTTGGCTATGGGACCATTGGTATGATCGTTGGTTTCAACGAACAGGAAGCCCAGGTATTGGTCATCAAAGAGACCGACAAGATCAAGACAGGCGACAAGGCGGTTGCTTCCATCGAACCTTTTGAAACTCCTGTCGGTGAGAAATTTATAGGCCGCATCTTAAGTCCCTTGGCAGAACCGCTCGACGGCTTGGGTCCCATCGAATTTGTTAAAAAGAACCCCATTTTCCCTGAATCTCCGCCGATCCTGGTACGCCAGCCGCTTAAAAAGACCCTGGAAACGGGCATTAAGGTCTTGGATGCCATGATCCCCATTGGTTTTGGCCAGCGCGAATTGGTCATGGGCGATAAAAGTACCGGAAAAACGACATTTGTTACTGATACCATTCTCAATCAAAAGAACACCGGCGTCATTTGTATTTATTGCGGCATCGGCAAGCCGCGCTCGGCGCTGGCGAAGATCGTGCAGCTTTTTAAAGACCATGAATGTTTTAAATACAGCCTTATCATTTCAGCGGGCGCCTCAGCCCCGCCAGGGCAACAATACCTGGCACCCTATGTGGCTTGTTCGGTGGCTGAATATTTTCTCCATCAGGGAAAGAATGTATTTATCGGTTTTGATGATTTCACCAAGCATGCCTGGTGCTACCGCGAAATTTCCCTTCTATTGGGACGTCCTCCGGGACGCGACTCGTATCCCGGCGATATTTTTTACCTTCATTCCAAGATGATCGAGCGGGCCTGTTACCTGGATGAGAAGCGCGGTGGCGGTTCCATCACCTTTTTCCCCATCGTGGAGATCCTGGAAGGGGATTTGACGGCATTCGTGCCTTCAAATTTAGTGTCCATGACCGACGGCCAGATCTATTTGAGCGCGTCCCTATTTGGTGAAGGCCAAAAGCCGGCGCTGGATTTAGGGTTGTCCGTCTCCCGTGTTGGGTCTAAGGTCCAATGGAATGCCATTAAGAACCTTTCAGGGCCTCTACGTTTGGAATATCTCCAATACCGCGAGTTGCTGCGCATCTCCAAATTAAAGACCAGCGGCCATTCGGATGAAACATTAGAGAAGCTCAAACGCGGCGCCATCCTGACGGAAATCCTCCGTCAGGACAAGGACAAGCCCGTGCCCCAAGAGGTGCAGGTCATAATTTTCTATGCGTTTAATAAAAAGATGATGAATGAACTGACCATTCCCGAAGTACGCGTATTTCAAGAAGAGCTTTTTAAATACGCCCAGGAGAAGAACCCTGCGCTTTTGATCTTGATCCGTGAAAAACGCAAACTCGAGCCTGATATTGAGAAGGGCATAACAGAACTGGTTAACCCTTATGTCCAGGAGATCATCGGCAAACGCCATAAGGAAGAGCCTGATAAACTTGACGAATATGTCGACGCCGCGCCAGCCCTGGCTGGAGCTAAGAAATAATGGCCAAGTTCAAGACCAATTTTCGTTGCGTCATTCTAAGTCCCAAGAACCTTATTTTTGAGAGCGAGGTCAACAGTCTTTTTATCATCGGGGACAGGACAGAATATGAAATTCTGCCCTATCATTATCCCCTGATAGGGTTGGTCCAGCAGGGGGATATCATCATTGATTGGAAGCGTAAGGT
>CAZKUL010000223.1:0-2833 GCA_964555945.1 uncultured Planctomycetales bacterium | reverse complement strand
ACCTGCATCATATCTATGGTAAGGCCTTTGAGAAGAGTTACGAAGAATCTGAACAATTGGCCAAAGAGGGTAAGATCAAGAATTTTAAGACTATCTCCGCCGTGCAATTGTGGCGCAAGATGTTGGGCATGGTCTTTGAAACCGGCCATCCCTGGATCACCTGGAAAGATCCCTCCAATGTGCGTTCCCCGCAGGACCATGTCGGTGTGGTGCATAGCTCCAATTTATGCACGGAGATCCTCCTTAATACGTCCAAGGAAGAAACAGCGGTGTGCAATTTAGGTTCCGTTAATCTGGCGGCCCATGTTACTGAAAAAGGTATTGATACCAAGAAGCTCAAGGAAACCGTCACCACCGCGGTGCGCATGCTGGATAATGTGATTGATATCAATTATTATCCCACGGCTGAATCGAAGACCGCCAATCAGCGCCATCGTCCTGTGGGTATGGGCATTATGGGTTTTCAGGATGCTTTGTATACGCTGAATTATAGCTACGCCTCTCAAGAAGCGGTGGACTTTGCCGATGAAAGCATGGAGGCGGTTTCTTATTACGCGCTTGAAGCTTCCACAGAATTGGCTGCGGAGCGGGGGAAGTATTCGAGTTATAAAGGTTCCAAGTGGGATCGGGGTTATTTGCCTTTGGATACCATCGCTCTCCTCGAAGAGGAACGCGGCGGGTATTTAAGCATGGACCGCGGTAGCAGGATGGATTGGTCGCCGCTACGTCAGGCCATCAAACAAAATGGCTTGCGCAACAGCCTGGTCATGGCGATCGCGCCAACGGCCACCATTGGCAATATCACCGGTGTCACCCAATCCATCGAGCCTATGTATAAGAATGTGTTTGTCAAAAGCAATCTCTCCGGTGAATTTACCGTGATCAATGAATGTCTGGTCGAGGACCTCAAGAAATTGGGGATTTGGGACCGAGAGATGATTGATGACTTGAAATATTTTGACGGCAGCGTTCAGGAAATCACGCGCGTGCCTTCATTCCTTAAGGCCAAATATGCTACTGCCTTTGAGATTGATTATGAATGGATCATCGAGGCGGCCAGCCGCCGCCAGAAGTGGATTGACATGGGGCAGTCATTGAATTTATACCAGGCCAAGCCCAGCGGCAAGAAGATCAGTGATATGTATATGTACGCCTGGGAAAAGGGGCTCAAGACCACCTATTATTTGCGTTCCATGGGTGCCACCCGCATTGAAAAAAGCACCCTGGATATCAATAAATATGCTAATGTAGTAGGTCAGCGCCAACGCGATGACAAGGGCAAGGTGGTTGATACGCCTAAAGCCCCGAGCGTTGAACCTGTCCAGGATTGTGAATCTTGTCAGTAGTATATTTAATTTTATTCCTCCCCCTCGATGGGGGAGGCTAGGTGGGGGTGTCAATAAAAATGTCTTAAAATCCAATCATCAAATCCGATAATAGTACTCCCGAATGCACAGGCGGCATCCGCATGACCCGCGAGCGTGTCTCCGCCGACAATAAGCGTATTATCATGAACAACCGTACGGTGGATATTAACCAGCTGGTGCCCATTAAATATAAATGGGCCTGGCATTATTATCTTGATGCCTGTGCCAATAACTGGATGCCCACCGAAGTCTCCATGCAAAGGGACATTGAGCAATGGAAAAACGCCGATGCCTTCACTCCGGATGAGCGTCATGTGATCAAGCGCAATTTAGGCTTCTTTTCAACCGCGGAGACCCTGGTTGGCAACAACATTGTCCTTTCCATTTTTAAAATGGTGGATAATCCTGAATGCCGCCAATATTTGCTGCGCCAGGCATTTGAAGAGGCGATCCATGTGCACACATTTCAATATATCGTGGAATCCCTGTCCTTAGACGAAACAGAAATCTTTAATATGTATCGTGAAAACCAGTCCATTTATGAAAAAGACGAGTTTTCCATGAGCTGTACCGACGGCATTGTGGACACCAATGTTGACCTCTCCACAGCCGAGGGCTTGCAAAAATTTGTGGATAATCTGGTGGCGTTTTATGTGGTGACTGAGGGCATCTTTTTTTATAGCGGCTTTGTGACGCTTTTATCGTTTGGCCGCCAGAACCGGATACCGGGGACCTGCGAGCAGATCCAATATATCTTGCGTGATGAAAGCATCCACATGAATTTTGGTATTCAGCTTATCAATACCATCATTGATGAAAATCCCTACTGCTGGACCTTGGAATTTCAGGATTATTTGATCAAGCGGATCAAAAAGGCGGTCGAATTGGAATGCAATTATGCCAAGGAATGTTTGCCCCGCGGCGTTTTAGGGCTCAATGTCGCCATGTTGACAGAATATGTCCAATATATCGCCGATCGCCGTCTGGAAAAGCTTCGCCTGCCGCGCCAGTACAACGCCAGCAATCCTTTCCCCTGGATGAGCGAGGTCATTGACTTGAAAAAAGAAAAGAATTTCTTCGAAACCCGTGTCACCGAATACCAAACCGGCGGCGCCCTAGAGTGGTAATCCAATTTTTAAATTCCTCCCCCTTGATGGGGGAGGCCAGGTGGGGGTGAGACGTATATGGCCCTCGCCTATTCCTGCATCCTCATCGCAGCCATCCTGCCGCTTATTTTTGCCGCGTATGCCAAGTTTACATCCAAAGGCTATGACAATGCTAGGCCGCGTGAATTTCTAGATAAGCTGGAAGGCAAATCCAAACGCGCCCATTACGCGCAATTAAATTCATTTGAAGCCTTCCCGGTCTTTGCCGCGGCCGTGATCATAGCCCATCTGTCCAATGTGCCGCAATCCCGTATCACCTTTTTGGCTGTTTTCTTTATTCTTATGAGGGTCCTCTACGGC
>CAZKUL010000222.1:0-2846 GCA_964555945.1 uncultured Planctomycetales bacterium | reverse complement strand
AGCAGCGTTTCGGACCATTTTAGCCTGGCTGCAAAGAAAAATTAAAAAAAGTGATTCTGGCAATAGGGGAAGCCCAAAAGATTACAACAAAAGGACAAGATGTTAAGATCTATTTAAGCCGTGATAATGGTCTTATCGATTTCAATATAGGAGAAGTTTTAAGCATCCTTGCCAAATTAGCTATCGATTATCAGGTGATACAGATAATATCCAAAGCAAACCGTAAAACATCTCAAATGAGTGTTGACGATATGATAGGCTTTGAGCAAGACTTTTTTGAGATCAAAATATTAGATGGCTTCATGCCGATGTTTGAAGGTATCAACAAAGAGTATGAGGAAGCTGAGGATAAAATAGTAAAATATCTAACTAAACAACCGACTGTAAAAAAGATAAAGGAAACAACGAAAGAAGGATTTTTATCTATTAAGTACACAAAAACAAGAGATCTACTTTTAAATGATGTCTTTTTACTTTCAAAGCCAGATTCCTTTGGGGAGAACGAGGCTATAATGAGCTATCTCTATAATCACCAAAACGAAGAATTGTCTATATCTCAAATTGAAGTCGACCTAAATATCAAAATTAGTAAACATATTTCAAAGATACTGGACAATTTAGGATTTCAAAAGGGGTTAAAAGACGCCTTTTTCAAGTTTGGCAACGGTAAAATACTATTTAAAAATCCTGTCCCTATAAAGGATTTACTTGAATCTGGGATAAAGATCCCGATACGAATTAGATAATTCCCATAAAACCCTCACATTCTATAGTTTCTGTATAAACGACTAAATAGTTGATAGATCTTATTATCAGCTATGGAACTCAAAGAGAAGTACCCACAGCTGAATAAATCGTTAATTAGTTATTATGGAAGTAATAATCAATTAGAACAATCATCAATTGATCGCTTAATCCAATTTGTAATTACACTCTCAGATTCAGAAAATGAACCCCAAAGAAAGGAGGTTAATAGCTATGAAAAGAACAAAAAAGAAGTTAGATTTCGAAAAAGCATTACTAGAACTAATCAAAGAACATCACAAACAATACATCAGTTTGATAATAAAAAGAGGTATACGAGCAAAGAAACAACAAAATGAAGAACGAAATAAGCGAAATACAATTCATCCCAATTAAGCCTCAGAACGGTCTTGTAGCATTCGTAAGCTTTGTATTAAACCAAAGTCTATACCTTAGCTCTATTGGAATCGTTACAAGACCAGAAGGGGGATATCGATTACTATTCCCAACAAAGAAATCTATTGATAAAAGCTTTCCTATTTTCCATCCGATATCTAAGGAGTTTGGAGTTTATTTAGAAGAAGTAATATTTAAAGAATACGAAAAGGTAATGAAAAATAATGATAGACACAGTAGTATTAACAATTCCAGTAACTAGGAAAAATATTCCAGTTCCAAAAATATTCAGACCTGACGCCTCAAAGTTATTTGATCCTCCATATTATTAAAGCTATATTTCATGCATCTTGAACCCGACAAAGGAACAAAAAGAAAAGGGTGAATATCTACCGAGATTATCTTTATCTAACAGACCTAAAAACGGTATATTTCAAACATTCCTTAGAATAGAGTTTTCAGCACCTAAAATTATCTATAATAATAACTTTCAAGAAGTTTGTGAGGATGATTTTGATAAAGTTATATCCGATTTGAAGTATAAGCTATTTTTGATGAAAATAAGACTATCAGATGAAGAAATAAGAACTGCATCGGTATCATCTATCCATTATTGCCGTAATATTACTCTAGAACCCTATGTAAGCTGTTCTATGGTCATAAATCAGCTTGAAAAAGCTGGGAACTATAACGAGTGGCTAGATGTCGAAAAAACGAATTTTAGGAACGGGGGGCATATCTTACATTTACATACAGATAGATGGGAGTTTGTAATGTATGATAAGTTGAAAGACCTTGAAAGATCAAAGTTAGGCAAAAAAAGAGCTTTTGAGAAAGACAATTACTGTCAGCTAGACTTATTTAAAGATTCAAACCCCATTCAAGAGGTATTTAGGCTAGAGTTAAGGATTAACAGTAAACAGAAACTGTCCCAATTACTAACGAAAATTGGTTACGGAAAAAGATTAGAAAATATTACTTTTGAGAATGTTTTTAAAAATGATATCTCGAAGAAACTATTGCACTACAATTGGAATAAAATTAGAATGGTTAACAATCTACCAGATAATATTAAAATTAAGAGTGGTATAGTTGAGATTTCTACTGCAATAAGATCTAAATATCCAACGATAAGCGATACAACACTAATGAAATTAACTTTTGGAATAATCTTTATTGAAGAATATGGGGTGATAGCGTTTAGAGAGTATATGCATTGGGATAAAAAAAGAGCAATTAAATGGAATAGATTTCATAAACAATTAGAGAAATTATCCCCCTTATGTAATAATGTAGACATTCTAAGAGAAATAGGAAATAAAATCTTATTAAACTGACATTGAATATTGCAAATTTCGCACATCAATGTATACTATAGTTAGCAACACTATGAAAGCAATAACACTATTTTCTTCTGGCGGTATAGGTGATCTCGCAATAAGAAGACTAAAAATTGATATTTTATTCGCAAACGAAATCCTTGATTCTCGGGTAAAGTTATATCGCAATAACTTTCAAGAAACCGAAATGATAGAGGGAGATATATTGAAGCACACTGATGAAATAATTCAAAAAACTTTGAAAAAATTAGATGGAAAGGAACTTGATTTCATTTTTGCAACTCCTCCTTGCCAAGGGATGTCAAAAAATGGTCAAGGGAAATTATTAAAGGGAATAAGGGAGGGGAAAAAACCGAAATATGACTA
>CAZKUL010000221.1:1733-2875 GCA_964555945.1 uncultured Planctomycetales bacterium | reverse complement strand
GGGCACAATCCCAGCTTGTACCAAGACCGTCTTTAATCTCAAGCCGCGTCTTAATCCGATTAATTCTGCCAAACAATTTATTTACGTCTTCAGTTATCATTTTTATCCAAATATTTGATTAATGATTTGCTTTTTAATTACTATCACATCATCAATATAATTCTTAACATCCGCAATCTTCTCATTGAACAACTTCATTTGTTGACCAATAAGCTTTCTTTTTGAAATATCTGGAAATCTAACTTTATAGAAATCAAAGAAATCAACCGGAACTCTTTTTTGCCCAGCTGATCCCGTCATTAGCTGTTTCGCTTTTCTTCTCAAACTATGCATCTTCGTTAAATAAAACAAATAATGTCTATCGCTCTCATCTTTGGGTCTCAATACATGAAATTCAGTGCTTCCAAAACCAATCCGATTGGTCAAGCCAGAAGCGATGGCGCCTTTCCCGTTCTCCATACATGGAGTAATCTTTGCAAATAAAACATCTCCTTCTTCAAAAGGGGTCAGCCCATTTTTTACTTCACTGTAAAGCCTGTCTTCCATTCTTAAAATACACCCTTCTTCCGAAAGATCTGCCATTGCAATAAAAGAAACTAAAGGACTTCCTAAAACATCTTCTCGATCTAAT
Organism: uncultured Planctomycetales bacterium; assembly: GCA_964555945.1. Classification (GTDB taxonomy): domain Bacteria; phylum Omnitrophota; class Gorgyraeia; order Zapsychrales; family Fredricksoniimonadaceae; genus JABDGZ01. The sequence continues at coordinate 2,244 of CAZKUL010000221.1, read as the reverse complement.
CGTGGATTTATTTCTGCAATCTCAGAAATACTTATTGCTTCGCGCTTCTTATCTTGATGCTTGTCTTCAAAATATGCATTCTTACAAATAGTCAGTTTGCCAAATAATTCAATATAGCTTTCTTGAATATCGTCCATACTCCACAACAAATCTGCAATGCGTTTTTGGTCGTCAGGCTTGGATGGCAATCTAAACGTGAACTTTGCCAAGTCTTTAAACTTTGTCCGTGGAGATAATGATCCTGCTGATGTTTTAATTGCATGTTCAAAGAAACGGTCGCTTTGAACAATAAACGGTAATACCTCTGGGATCACAGCACCTTCAATGGCTTCACAAACAAGAATGTCTCCAGAACAAATCCCATCGAACCCAGCCAATGCCGCTTTCTTTTGATAAGCTCGCCGCTTACCAAATAAAACCTGCCCTTTACGAAACACCCGCGTAAATGTCGTCCCATCCTCAACGTTACCCCAAGACTTGATGTGTATATTGCCCGGCTCAATATGCTCAA
>CAZKUL010000221.1:0-1723 GCA_964555945.1 uncultured Planctomycetales bacterium | reverse complement strand
CATACCTGTCTAATCCTTCAGACAAAGGATTCTTCGTTGCTACTGTTAAACATTTGGCAACATCACCAAATGAAACTTTATTCCATTTTGAAGTATCAATCGTCATTTTAACTCCGATGACAGCATAATAATCATTTCAGCCATATCTTTTCTGAGCCTGTCGGAGTTCTTTTGCCAATCCTTAAACAAAGAGCTTAAAGAATTCAATTCGCCTCTTGCCATTGCATCGTCTTGAGGATGCACATATAAAGAAATGGCCATGTTACCGTTATTTGAAAGAACATCTTTTATTGTTGCTACAGCAGTAAACCCATTGGCATTCTTGAAATCGACATATGCCTTATGAATCTTGCTAACCTGAGCATCCGTCAAATAACTAGACGCACTCTCCCGCTTAACCTCATTAACGGCATTAATAAACAGAATCTTCCCTTGGCGTTCCTTCTTTTTACCCTTATTGCAAACCAAAACACATGCTTCCATGGGTGAGTTATAAAACAAATTTGGTCCAAGACCAATAACCGCTTCCACCACATCAGCCTCAATCATTTTCTTGCGCATGTCTGCTTCAGAATCACGAAACAAAACGCCATGCGGCCAGAGAATCGCGCAACGGCCATTCTTGTCATCAAGACTCTTAATGATGTGTTGCTGAAACGCATAATCCGCTGTTCCCTGCGGAGGCGTTCCATAAATATTGCGGCCATACGGGTCTTTTTCAAATTCTCCTCTATTCCATTGCTTGATGGAATAGGGCGGATTAGCGAGAATGATATTAAATTTCTTTAGTTTATCCTTTTCCACAAAGGCCGGACTTTTGAGCGTATCGCCACGCGCAATTTTAAAATCCTCCATACCATGCAAAAACATATTCATCCGGGCGATAGCCGAGGTCATTAAATTTAATTCTTGGCCGTATAATTTAAGCGAACGATATTCCTTGCCGTCTTCTTTAAGTTTATTAACACACGACAAAAGCATACCCCCGGAACCGCAGGTTGGGTCATAAATAGATTCGCCCGGTTTGGGGTCCATAATTAAAGTCATTAAATGCACCACTGTGCGATTGGTGTAAAACTCCGCGGCGGTATGACCGCTGTCATCGGCAAACTTTTTGATTAAAAATTCATACCCTTGGCCAAGCTCATCATTGGGCACATTTTTGATAGATAATGTTTCGGATGAAAAATGTTCCATCAAATTGATCAGCGTTTCATCGCTCAAGCGATCTTTATTGGTCCACTGCGCATCACCAAATATTCCAAAGAGCGTATCAGGATTGGCTTTTTCAATCTGACGCATAGCCTTTTCAATAGCCACGCCAACATTCTTAGTATTCTCCCGCACTTGTTTCCAATGCGCCCCTTTGGGAATTTGAAAGCGATGATTTTCTACAAATTCCGCATATTTTAGATCACCACCTGATTCCTTTAGGGCATTTTGATATTCCTCGTCATAAACATCACAACTACGCTTAAAAAACAATAACGGAAATATGTATTGCTTATAATCTCCAGCATCGATCAGACCACGCAAAAGTGTTGCCGCGCCCCACAAATATTTTTCTAATGCCTGTTGCGTTATCATTTTAACAACCCAAATTCTTTCAATTGTTCCTTCATCTTATCTTCAGCTTTAACGGCTTCATTAAACGCCGCTTTAAGGCTTTTCAGTGCTTCTTTAACTGTCGGCAGGTTATCTTCTATTTTCTTCTCCACATAAA
>CAZKUL010000220.1:0-2896 GCA_964555945.1 uncultured Planctomycetales bacterium | reverse complement strand
CCCCACCGGAAAGCCGCCGCCGATGATTTTACCCAGGCAGGTCATGTCTGGAATGATGCCTAAATCAGCCTGCACACAACCCAAGCTCGTGCGAAAGCCGCTCATCACCTCATCGAAAATAAGGACGATATTGTGCTTTTTTGTCAACAGCCGCAGGGCCCTTAAGAAATCCTCTTTGGGCTTTATGACACCCATGTTACCGGGCACAGGTTCTAAGATGATGCACGCAATGTCATGGTGATGGCGTTCTATCGTGTGGCTCAAGGTTTCTATATCATTAAAGGGTAAGCTTAGCGTGTCTTGAATATGAGCCTTGGGAATCCCCTGGCTCGAGGAAGATGCCAGAAAGGCAACTCCTGACCCGGCCATGGCCAAAAGATCATCACTATGGCCGTGATAACATCCATCGAATTTGACAATCTTGTCGCGTTTCGTAAAGCCTCGTGCCAGACGGATAGCGCTCATCGTGGCTTCGGTACCGGAATTGACAAAGCGGACCATTTCTATGGACGGCACATGTTTGACAATAAATTGGGCGATTTCAACTTCAGGTTTGGTGGTGGTCCCGAAGCTTACCCCATCCTTGACGGATTTTTGTACGGCACTCACTACTTCTTGAGGCGCATGGCCTAAGATTAAAGCCCCCCACGATAAACAGTAATCGGTGTAGCTGCGGCCTTTAATGTCGAAAAGTTTGGCGCCAGCCCCGCGCGCCATGACTAACGGGCTACCCCCCACGGCTTTAAAGGCCCGGACCGGACTGTTGACACCGCCAACCATCACTTTCTCTGCGCCTGTCATCGGAGCCACTTCAGTGCATCCTTTGTATGATAGGAAATGATAATATCAGCCCCTGCACGCTTAATGGAGGTCAATGTTTCTAAGACAATGGCCTTTTCATCCACCCAGCCGTTTTGAGACGCGGCCTTGACCATCGCGTATTCTCCGCTGACATTATAGCCTACGACGGGAACGTTTAATTGCAGACGGAGATTCGCCACGATATCTAAATACGCTAAAACCGGCTTGACCATGACCATATCCGCGCCTTCTTCAATGTCGCGACGGGCCTCTTTGAGGGCTTCTCGGCTGTTGGCAGGGTCCATTTGATATGTCTTGCGGTCCCCAAATCCCGGTGCCGAATGCGCGGCTTCCCGGAACGGGCCGTAATAGGCTGAAGAGTATTTAACGGCGTAAGAGAGGATGCTGACATCTTCAAAACGTTCCCTGTTAAGCGCCTGCCGGATGGCGGACACACGAAAGTCCATCATATCCGAGGGGGCAACAATATCGGCCCCGGCTTGGGACAGGGCTACGGCCATCTTACTTAAAATGGGCAATGTCTTATCGTTATTGATTTTAGGACCCTCAACGATACCGCAATGGCCATGGCTCATGTAGGCGCATAAACAGACGTCTGTGATCACTAAAAAATCTGGAAAATGTTTCTTGATCGCTTTGACAGCAGTAATTACCGGATTGCTTGAGGCATAGGCATATTTTCCGCTGTTATCTTTCTTTTGAGAGACACCAAAAATGATGCTCCCTTTACCTCCTAAACGAACAAAGGACTCGATCTCCTTTAGTAAAAAATCGACGGAAAAACGCGCGATGCCGGGCATACTGGCAATGGGTTCATTTTTATTTCGGCCTTCGATAACAAAAAAGGGCTGGATCAAATCATGGGAGGTCAGTTGTGTTTCGCGGACAAAATCGCGGATAACGGAACTGGTTCTTAATCTACGATAACGATGTGGCATGATTATACCCCGCTTCTTGTAATGTTTTTAAAGTCACAGGCCCCTTGGCCAAGATTTTCCAGGAAGTTGGTATTGTAGCATAATCTGTTAAGAAATTCCTCACTGTTGAAGGGCTCGTAAAAATAACGCCTTCAAAATTTACAGATGGCAATTCTTTTTTAGGGGGTTTGATGTTTTCATAAATGGTGATCTCTGTGACGAGTGCCCCTTGGGCCGCTAAGGCTTCTTTTAAATAGGGATTCGGCAGCGATGAACGTGGAAACAAGACGCGCTTTCCTTGAATGTTCATTTGTTGGGTCATGGCTTTGAAGAGACCCTCTGCGGTTTCTTCCTGGGATACAATGGTGGCCTGAAGGCCGTGGGTCTCCAGGGCTTTTTGGGTACGGCGGCCAATGACGGCAAAATTTTTGTATTTTAGTTGTTCTTTCAGAGATTGCGAGCTCTTGCGAGTGTCCGGCATGAGGACCTTCGCTTTGCTCGCAATGACGGAAAGAAAATATTCTGCCGCGTACCAACTGGTGAGTACAATGATGTCTGCGGATTCAAAGGATTCTTTAAAGTGTTTTTGTTCTGCCTCGGTCATGGTTACTGGTTTTATCTCAATCATGGGCCAGTGCATTATATGACCCAGATTTTGGTAGAGCTCCGGATGGGTGCCGCAATGTAGAAATGTTTTTGAGGCATTAGGTTTGTAAAATTCAATAGTTTTTCCAACCAAAATCAGTGCCGGCGGCTTTAAGTCCTGGACTTGGGCCAATTCCTGGATGGTTGATAGGGTGCCTTTGACAATGTGTTCTTGGGGCTTGGTGCCATTGGCAATGATCATCATGGGTGTCTCTGGAGGCCAATCTGCTTCTTCCAAAGATTTAACAATGATTCCTAATTTAGTCAGGCCCATCAAAAAGACCAGCGTATCGGCTTTAGGGATGGCGATGGCTTTGGGGTGGTTTTTTTCCTCATCTTCTTCATGACCGCTTAGAAAAGCCACCGATGAAGATAAGCCACGGGCCGTTAAAGGAATACCCAAGGACGAAGGAATACCTGTGGCCGAACTTATGCCGGGAATGACATCCACCTGGATGTGATAAGACTGTAAATATTGGATTTCATCAGCACCCCGTCCAAAAATTAGTGGG
>CAZKUL010000219.1:0-2914 GCA_964555945.1 uncultured Planctomycetales bacterium | reverse complement strand
ATGTCATCGAGTGTTGCCACTTTTACATGATCCTGCACATCTTAATAGCCGCGATACCATCCGTAAATTCGATCAATATGTTCTTTCTCTAAGAAATTCTGCGCCCGGCCTTCACGCACTTGGGTTGACGCATCAATAAAAAGAACCTTATTCTTCTTGTCTTTCTTTTTCATGGCTCGAAACACCAAAATACAAGCGGCCAATTGGGTGCCATAGAAAATACTCAGGCCAAGGCCTATAACAGCCTCCACAATATCCATTTTCAAAAGCTGTTTACGGATTTCAGCTTCCTTACCCTTACGGAACAATGCTCCGTGAGGCAAAACAACCGCCACACGACCGCTAGGGTATTCCATAGATTTAACCATGTGTTGAACCCATGCCAAGTCACCATTGCTATCCGGCGGCACACCTGCAATGTTGCGGCCATAAGGGTCCTTCTCCCATTGTTGCGCGCCCCACTTTTCAAGGGAGAATGGCGGATTAGCAATCACACAATCAAAGGTGGCAAGGTTATCGCCATTAAAAAATGCTGGATTGCGCAAGGTATCGTCACGGACAATCGTAAAATCCTCGACTCCATGCAAGAACATGTTCATGCGGGCGATTGTTGAAGTTGTCAGGTTCTTTTCTTGTCCAAAAATCTTGAGAGTTCGATAATCCTGTTTCTTTTCTTTGAGATGATTAATACATTCCATAAGCATACCGCCAGTACCGCATGCCGGGTCATAGATTGATTCGCCGGGCTTGGCATCAATAATGCGTCCCATCAAATTAACAACAGAACGCGGTGTATAAAACTCCCCTGCTTTTTTGTTGGTCAAATCGGCAAAATGCTTAATTAAGTATTCATAGGCATGACCTAAAATATCCGGCTCAACGTTTGTGTTGGAAAGGTTATGCTGTGAAAAGTGTTCAATCAGATTGATTAAAAGCTCATCAGAGAGGCGTTCTTTATTTGTCCATTGGGCATCGCCAAAAATGCCATAGAGAAATTTCTGATTGGCTTTCTCAATCTCGCGGAAGGCATATTGAAGGGCTTGGCCGACGTTCTTAGTGACTTGCCTAACATCGTTCCAGTGGCATTTTTCTGGAATGATAAAACGATGAAATTCTGGAAGACTTGCATATTCGACATCACCGCCGGATTCATCTAATGCCTGCTTATATTCCTCATCATAAACATCAGAAATCCGTTTGAAAAACAGAAGCGGAAAAATATAGACTTTAAAATCAGCGGCATCAACGGGGCCTTTAAGAATCCATGCGGCTTTAGATAGATATTGTTCGAGCTGTGAAAGAGTTATTTTACCGATATTCATTTTAAATTCTCATTTTCTCATTACATTTCTTGTATCTTCTATTATAGGCGTAATATTTTCATCACTCATGCTATTAAAAATCTCATTCTTAAAGACTAGCTCCTGCTTCAAAAAAACACATATCAAGAACCTTGGCCATTTTGAGATTATGCTCTTTAGACAATTGCCGAATATGAATTAGATTCTCTTCCCCCTCACAAAATTCTGCAATTTTCTTTAATTTATTCTCTAGTTTGGCGCTCCGAAAGCCTCTCCCCCAATATTCCTGCATTCCCTCGTTAAAATAGTTATCAAGAGCTGGCACACATGCCCATACTCCTAACATTATCTTCGTTATTAACGTTGTAGTTGGTTTCTTAAATCCACCCTTTTTTAACTTACCCTCTATAGCCGTATAACCATTTAAAATCTTGTCTTGAACCCCATCATCATTATATTGATGCAGATCTATACTTCTGAAGTCGCTATCATTCTTAGAAATATAGGAAATAACATGTTCTAAACACAAGGCATTCTTTTGTATGATTTCGGTAGAACCACGATACATCCCCCAACTAGCCAAGTAGACAGAAAGATAAACACAGCTTCTCTCCAAAAATTCGCTATTTTCATTAAGTTGCCTACCGCGATAACGTTTGAAATAATTATGACATATATTAAATGAGCCATATCGATGATAAGGATTCTCGTTATCCTCATTAAATTTATTAAAGAAATAGTTTAAATCTATGCGCCCTTCCGCTATTCTTGTCATCCTTGTCACCCTCTATTACATGTCCTGTAACTACAATTATAGGAAATATAATTATACGGCCTATTTCGTACTATAGATTCTTGGTGTTTTACCTAAACAAAAGCCCCCTACAATTTTTAAAATCATAGAGGGCTTAGGAATACCACCGATTTTAGAATAATTTTACTTACTACGGCATTACCCCCCAAATGTTCTTCTTGTTGCAGTCTTCCTAATTTCTTTTTCAGATGACCACTCAAGAATGCCAGTTGAAAGATTCTTTAAATTCATGGTGAATTTATAATATACATCAGAAATCTTACCGTTATCTTGCTCGATCTCAGAAATATTACCAGTTAAAATATATTCAGCCCCAATTTGCTTCCCGAACTGAACAGCTGTATTTTTATCAACCAAACCACTGTCCTGTTGGGTAGTAACTTCATTAATTGCAGCTTGATCCGTTGTGCGATCTATAAAACGGAACTTGCCAGTTTGAATCAACTTAGTCCTTATAGAATCCGTAACAGATTCCGTGTCAATATGCTGCATAGTTTTATTCTTTATCTGATCAACAGTAAGAACAGGCCGGCGCTGGTTGGTAACCTCTACGATAGGTGGAAAAACTAAGAGTGAATCAACCATGGTTGCAGCAATTTGCTGGAGATCTGATGAGCTAAAATCCGTCGATACTGTTTGCATAGATGTTGCTTCTCCATATTTCACAATCGGAGCTGATGCGCATCCAGAAATAGTAACGGCAAATAATCCAACAAGCGCTGTTTTAACAAATTTCTCTTGCATAACTATCCTCCATTATTTTGTATACCTGATTTCTATCTTAAATTCTTTAGCTGTG
>CAZKUL010000218.1:0-2948 GCA_964555945.1 uncultured Planctomycetales bacterium | reverse complement strand
TAGATAAAAATGCAATATAAATTTCCTTACCCATAATTAAAGTTTAATCCTCCGTAACCTTAATGCATTCCCAATAACTGATATTGAACTAAAACTCATGGCCCCTCCAGCGATCATTGGATTTAACAGAAGGCCAAAAAAAGGATATAAAACACCTGCCGCAATGGGAATCCCCAAAGCATTATAAATAAAAGCAAAAAATAAATTCTGCCTAATATTTGACATCACCGCTCTGCTCAATTTCAATGCTTTAACGATCCCATTTATATCCCCTTTAACCAAAGTTACACCTGCACTTTCGATAGCAACATCTGTGCCTGTCCCCATCGCAACGCCAACTTCCGCCTGAGCTAAAGCAGGAGCATCATTGATACCGTCACCAGCCATAAGAACAACTGCCCCTTGAGCTTCGAATTTCTTAACAATCTCCTGCTTATCCTGCGGCTTTAATTGAGCATAAACTTCATCAATGTTTAATTGCTGTGCAATCGCCTTTGCAGTTGATTCATTATCACCTGTAAGCATAACTACTTTCAATCCCATCTCATGTAATGCTTTAATAGCACTTGAAGATGACTCTTTAATAGGGTCTGCAATTGCTAAAATACCAAGTATTTTTTGATCAGCCGCTACCCAAATCACTGTCTGTGCCTTTTGCTCAATGACAATGGCCTTTTCTTTTAACTGTTCAGGTACAATTAAACCCCGTTCTTGCAAAAAGGTGGCTTTACCTAAAATAACATTCTTCCCCTGCACTTGCCCCTTAATCCCGTTACCCGTCACAGACTCAAAATCCTTAACTTCTGATAAACCAAATTTCTTATCCTTTGCGTAATTAACTACAGCACGTGCTAAGGGATGCTCGCTACTCTGTTCTAAGGCTCCAGCTAATTGCACTAATAAATTTTCATCTTGCCCATCTGCAACGACGACAGAAGTCACTTGGGGCTTACCCAATGTTAATGTACCTGTTTTATCAGTAAGTACATGTGTTATTTTCTCCAACTTTTCAATAGCTTCCGCATTCTTAATTAAAATTCCCATTTGAGCGCCACGGCCCACACCTACCATAATTGACATAGGGGTCGCTAATCCCAAAGCACATGGACAAGCAATGATTAAGACTGCAATCGCATTCACCAAAGCATACGCTAATGCAGGTACAGGCCCCCAAATTGACCACACGATAAAGGTAATAATAGACGCACCAATAACGACGGGAACGAAATAACCAGAAAATTGATCTGCTAATTTTTGAATGGGCGCACGACTACGCTGAGCTTTAGAAACCATATGAACGATCTGGGACAATAACGTTTCAGAACCAATTTTCTCCGTTTCCATAATGAATGTGCCTGTTTGATTAACCGTCGCTCCTATAACCCGCTCTCCTATTGTCTTCACCACAGGAGTTGCTTCTCCTGAAATCATTGACTCATCGATAGCACTCTTGCCTTCAACAATAATTCCATCCAAAGGAATCTTTTCTCCTGGCCTCACACGCAATAAATCTCCTTTTTGAATCATATCAATACCCACCTCTTCTTCTTGACCATTACGAACAAGGTGAGCATTCTTTGCCGCCAATCCCAATAAGGCTTTAATCGCCTGTCCTGTTTGATTCCGCGCCTTAGCTTCTAATAATTGGCCCAAAATAACCAGTACCATAATCACAGATGCCGATTCAAAATATAAATTCATCTCGGCCCTAATCTTTAATGATTCAGGCAATAACATCGGGAATAGAACTGCCCCTACACTGTAAAAATAGGCCGCCCCAACACCTAACGCAATTAGGGTAAACATATTCAATGAGCGGTTAATAATAGACTGCCATGCTTTCTTATAAACAAATAAACCAGCCCATAGAACAACGGGAGTTGCTAAAATAAATTGAATCCATGCGGATAAAGACAGATTTATTAAAAATTGGGAATGAACCATTTCACTAAACTCTATGAGAAGAATAGGAACAGTTAAACCTAATCCTGTCCAAAATTTTAAAGATAATTCTTTAACCTCATCGTTATTCTGATCTTGACCACCTGGACTAATCGGCTCTAAATACATACCGCACTTAGGACAATCCCCCGGATGATCCTGCTTAATTTCAGGATGCATAGGGCAAGTGTAAATTACTTTTGCCAAAGACACTGGGATATTTTTAAGCTTAACGGGTGGTGCTTGAGACAAAAATTTATCCTTACAATGTGCTGAACAAAAATAATACACTTGCCCATCTTTTTCTGTGTTTATAGACGTATTATCATCTACGTCCATCCCACAAATAGGATCTTTAAAAGTCATAAACCTTACCTACTTATTTTTCCTGATATAGTTATTTATTATTGATGATGGCTTGCGTGGTCAACAGTATCTGCATCGTCGTCATCATCCTTATCTTTACCAATACCATTTCCCATCATCATTCCTTTATCCATCACACCTTTCATCATTCCCATCATTTTCTGCATACCATCCGTATCAACCTTTAAGTCAACTTCTTTAACGAGGTTTAAATCTTTATCATACTTACTTAACTTCGTGGCCGAAACAATAATAATGCTTCCATCAGGTGCAGGAATAACATCTCGTTCCATCATTTTCATCATCATACCTTGCTTCATCATTCCCATCATCATGCCACGCCCCATCATACCTTTGCCCATCATGCCACTTTTACCATCCATCATTCCATCCTTATTTTCCATCATTTCCTTACCCTTATCACCCATTTGAGCCAAGGCTAATCCTGAAAGGGTTAAAACAAAAACTGCTGTAATAACTGCGACACTTTTTTTCATACGTTTCTCCTTTTTTATTACTGCTTATTATTAAGAATTACTTTAACTAAAAGTAATATTAACTTGAGACTAACTAAAGAGCTGTACGAGAAAATCACCAAATATCTAAGTAAAACTAAGTAATTTTATTGAGTAACCCCCGCA
>CAZKUL010000217.1:0-2951 GCA_964555945.1 uncultured Planctomycetales bacterium | reverse complement strand
ATATCCTTTTTGGCACCTGAAGGTGTTTTGACATGGTCCAATGCCACGGTGCCCAATACGACTAAACTCATGCTTCCCCCTCCGTGTTTATACTATTGCAAATTCGATAACCTGCATGCCGCAGAGAGCGGCAGGCGAGTTAAACTAAATGTAAAGCCACTAAAATCATATCGATCAATTTAATCCCGACAAATGGGGCAATAATTCCTCCCACCCCATAAATCAATAAATTATCCCTTAATAGACGACTAGCAGCCATTGGTCTATATGGCACACCGAACAAAGATAAAGGAATAAGAAATATAATCACCAACGCATTAAAGATAACCGCTGAAAGGATTGCACTTTGCGGTGTGGCTAAATGCATAATATTTAATGCTCCAAGCGCTGGATACGTTCCCACAAATGCCGCCGGAATAATCGCAAAATACTTGGAAACATCATTAGCAATACTAAAGGTCGTCAATGACCCTCTAGTTATCAAAAGCTGTTTGCCGATCTTCACAACTTCAATCAATTTAGTTGGATTAGAATCCAAATCTACCATGTTTCCGGCTTCCTTGGCTGCCTGTGTTCCGGTATTCATGGCCACCGCCACATCTGCTTGAGCTAATGCAGGGGCATCATTCGTCCCGTCACCAGTCATGGCCACCAACCGGCCTCCGGTTTGCATGTCACGGATCAATTTTAATTTTGTTTCTGGTGTAGCTTGGGCTAAGAAATCATCCATACCAGCTTCTGCCGCAATGGCCGCTGCTGTTAAAGGATTGTCCCCGGTGATCATGATAGTCTTGATACCCATACGGCGTAATTCTGCAAAACGTTCTTTAATCCCACCTTTAACAATGTCCTTTAGTTGAATGACTCCAAGAACATTTTTATTCTCTGCCACAACCAATGGAGTCCCGCCACTTTTAGAAATTGTTTCTATGGATGATTTCAAATCAGCGGGAAAACTTCCCCCGGCTTTTTTCACATAATCTTCAATAGCATCGACAGAACCTTTTCTAATTTGACGATTAGCACCTAAATCCACCCCGCTCATTCTGGTTTGAGCGGTAAAAGGAATGAATTTCGCTCCCAATTCATGTGTTTGCCTTTCTCTAATACCATATTTTTCTTTGGCAAATACGACTATGCTACGACCTTCAGGCGTTTCATCAGACAAAGAAGACAATTGGGCGGCATCAGCCAAAACCTCAGCAGTAACTCCCTTAGTCGGAATAAAAGCTACTGCTTGCCGGTTACCAAGTGTAATAGTTCCTGTTTTATCCAGCAACAATACATCCACGTCCCCTGCCGCTTCAACAGCGCGTCCTGAGGTGGCAATGACATTAGCCTGAATCATACGATCCATACCAGCGATACCAATAGCTGGCAATAAACCGCCGATCGTGGTTGGAATAAGACAGACCAGTAAAGCGACTAATACAGTAACAGTAATAACTGTCCCATGACCGGCTGTAGCAACGCTAAAAAGTGAGAATGGTAGAAGAGTCACTGTCACTAAAAGAAAGATGATCGTAAAGACCACCAATAAAATGCTAAGTGCTATTTCATTGGGTGTTTTTTGGCGACGGGCACCTTCAACCATGGCGATCATATGATCTAAGAAGGTTTCTCCTGGGTTGGCGGTAATACGCACGACTAACCAATCAGAAAGCACACGGGTTCCACCTGTAACAGCTGAACGGTCTCCACCACTTTCACGGATGACTGGGGCACTTTCCCCAGTAATGGCACTTTCATCAACGGATGCCACCCCTTCAATGACCTCTCCATCCATAGGGACATAATCACCCTGTTCAACCAAAACAACATCCCCTTTACGAAGAATTGTTGCTGAAACTGATGTGTGACCAGCCCCATATTTGGGTTTGAGCATCTTTTTAGCAGGGGTATCCTTGCGGGCTTTTCTTAAACTTTCTGCTTGGGCTTTGCCCCGTCCTTCCGCCATAGCTTCAGCGAAATTAGCAAACACAATAGTAAACCACAACCATAATGTAATCGCTAAAATAAACCCAGCCCCTGCTTCTCCATGCCCCTCTATGGCCTGCACAAATAATCCTGTAGTCAATACACTACCAACCCACACTACAAACATTACTGGGTTTTTGATCTGATGCCGGGGGTCTAGTTTCTTAAACGAATCAATTATGGCCGGTACTAATATCTTCGGCTCAAAAAGCGATGTCATTGTATTAGATGTCTTTTTCATATAAAACCTCGTCCCTTATCTTATCAATTAGCCGTTAACGTCAAATGTTCAACTATAGGTCCTAAAGCCAGTGCTGGGAAAAAAGTCAATGCCCCAATGACCAACACCACCATGGCCACAAAGAAAACAAACAGCGGCGTATGCGTCGGCAATGTTCCTGGAGTAGTCGGAACGATTTTCTTTGCGGACAAAGAACCAGCTATGGCCAAAATCGGAATGATCAGCCAATAACGGCAGAAAAACATGGACACCCCTAAAAACGTGTTGTAAAAGAGTGTATTTGCTGACAAGCCTGCAAAAGCGCTACCGTTATTTCCCGCTGCGGAAGAAAACGCATACAGGATTTCACTGAAACCATGCGGTCCGGGATTTGCAATCCCTGCTTTTCCTGCAACCGTAAGTACGGCAATGGCCGTGGGTATCAAAATAAAAATATGCGGGATTAATGCCACTAATGAAGCCATTTTCATTTCAAAGGCCTCAATCTTTTTACCTAAATATTCCGGCGTGCGGCCAATCATCAGACCTGCGATAAAAACAGCAACGATGATAAAAGCAATCATGCCATATAGCCCTGAACCGACACCTCCGAAAATGATCTCTCCCAGCTGAAGAAGCCACATAGGGATCATACCACCGATAGGTGTATATGAATCGTGCATGGAATTAACCGAACCGTTAGATGCTGAGGTAGTTGCCACTGCCCAAATGGCGGAAGAAGCGATGCCAAATC
>CAZKUL010000216.1:0-3044 GCA_964555945.1 uncultured Planctomycetales bacterium | reverse complement strand
GATTTAAAGTCTATTTTCATTCAATTAGCTACAAATATCAGTATCCTACAACATGAAGTAAATATTTTATTGGACTTACTTCCGAACAGTTTACAAGTTGTCCCTGCTTTTCATGAGCGACTTACAGGGTTATGGCGTTATGATTTTGGAGAGCCAATTGGTAATCTTCCTGGAAACCGTGTTGTAATTGGCGTTCACATGTTTCCTCCTGTAGAACGTTTAGTTCGTGTATTGTACGTAGCTTATAGGCGTATTCCTGAGCCAAAACTTGGATTATACCTTCATAGGCTATCAAATCCTGCAAAACATCAAGATGTGCTCGCAGAGCTTGCGCCAATTTTGGAAGTCAGTGCTAATGTAAATTGTGAATTTGAGGTGTCGGGATATGCAGTGGGAAATCGGACAATTGATTGGTTTCTGCAAATTTCAGAAAGATCTCCAATATTGTTAGATATAAAATGTCGTCATATTGATCTTATTGAAGGTCTTAAACAAATTTCACTTGGACAACGTGGACCAGGAGGTGTAGGACCAACACCCGAACATGATGTAAATGCTTTATTTCGGAATACGGAAGAGAAATTTATTCAAAGAGAGCCTGATGAAATACTGCAGGGAGTATGGATAATCTCACAACTTAAACAAGAGAGAAAAGAGTTTCATGATGCATTTGAGTCTTTAGATCCAATGAAATTGCATTTTGCAGTATTAGCAAATTGGCAGAGAGAGGGGTATATTATTACCAGGAATAATATACAGCCTCAATTAATCGCAGAATTATTTAATATAACTCATTCAGAACGTCTCGTATTTAACAGGTAATACCGATATTGGGAAAGAGTATCAAAAAAAGACATAAGCTTCTTAAGAATCACAGTAAAGTTCAAAGATAATATCGTGAAGGTAGGAATGATTATGACAAATAGCGAAGATATTACAAATTTCTTAATTCAGCTAATACGAAATCCTGATCACAGTAGTTTTGGGGCGTACGGTTACGACGTATATTTGCCGAATTTGCTTTATACCTACTATAGAAAACAAAACATTCCTGATGATCAAATTCACGGGAAGATAAAAGAAATTTCACCATTATTATATTCAGCAGCTTGGGATCTTTGTAGAAGAGGGATTTTGCGGCCAGGAATAAAATGTTATGGGGAGCAAGCAACAGATGCAGGTAATGCCGGTGATGGCTATTCAATCACACCATTTGGCAGACAATGGCTTTCCGAAGCTCATACTGATTTATATATTCCAACTGAACCCGGAAGATTTGCAGCATTATTAGCACAGTATAAGGAGAAATTTGGTCCTGGCTTTCAAGAAAGAGCCCAGCAGGCGATTATTTGTTATAGGTCACAAGCATTTTTAGCTTGTTGTGTTATGTGTGGCGCGGCGGCGGAATCAATAATTTTAGCTGCAGCTATAGCTAAGGAAAATGATGAAGAAAAAGTTTTAAAGGAGTATTCCTCAGCGCAAGGCAGAAAAAAGATCGAAGGAGTATTGATAGGAAAAGCTAAGTTAAATTTGCAGGAGGACTACAGGAATAATTCATATCTTTTGAAATACTGGAGAGATGAAGCTGCTCACGGAAAGTCCTCAAATATTTCTGACAACGAAGCTTATACATCTTTAGCGTTATTACTTCGATTTGCTTTATTTATCAATAATAATTGGAATGAATTAGTGAATGCTAAGTAGCGATTAAGTTATGGGATAGATTTATGATTTCAAAAATTTGTGCATTATGTGAAGTGCCTTTAACGAATGAGAACGATTCCAGAGAGCATTTGATACCAAATGCTATAGGAGGTAGGCGTAAGATTTCCGGATTTATCTGCAGGCTTTGTAACACTAAAAGTGGGGACGCGTGGGACGTTGAGTTGGCAGAGCAATTAAATCCATTAAGTTTACACTTTGGAATCAGCAGAGACAGAGGAGGGGTTCCTTCCCAGGATTTTGAAACGACAGGAGGAGATAAAATAGCATTGCATAAAGACGGATCAATGAGCCTGACAAAGCCAGAATATGAAGAAATTGTAACTGAATCAGGGATTAATGTAAGTATTAATGCTCGATCACCCGAAGAAGCTAAGAGGATGCTTACCGGTCTTAAAGGTAAATACCCGCAGATTAATCTAGATGCAGCATTAAATGCGATGGTTTCAAAATCAACCTATCTTGATGATCCAGTCAAATTCAGTATTCCATTTGCTGGCCCAAAAGCTGGCAGGTCCTTGGTGAAAACAGCATTGGGCCTAGCTGTAGCGTCCGGGATAGATCCGTTTTCTTGTAAAGTTGCGCGTGATTATTTGATTGGTGGCGATGAGAAGGCGTGTTTTGGTCATTATTATGAGAAAGATTTGTTAAAAGATAGACCCGATGGGATTGTATTTCATTGTGTAGTTGTATCTGGAGATCCAAGAACTAAACAATTATTAGGTTATATTGAATATTTTGGTGCGTTACGAATCATCGTCTGTTTATCAAATGATTATACTGGGGGCTATTTTAACAATACTTATGCAATTGATCCTATTAGCGGCAAAGAAATTGATTTAGAAGTTGATCTTACACTATCCCCTGAAGATGTTGGATCAACCTTTCGGTATGAGAAGATTCCGGATGGGGCAGTAACTGCTGCATTTAGTAAAGTCATTCCTATTGCATTACAGAGATCTCGTGAACAAGAGAAAAATCGAGTAATCAATGAAGCTATCGAATATGCATTTGAAAAATGTGGGATTAAGCCGGGTGAAGCATTAACCCCTGAGAAAATACAGAATGTTCCTAAATTTATCATGGAGAAGCTTCAATCATTCCTGCTGCATCAAAGCTAATCGGTAATAAAAGATAAAGCAGATAGTTCCTGCGGACCACGTTTAGCTTTTTCCCACAATTCTATTTGTTTTTCCCAATCCATCTCGAATGAGAGGTCGCGGACTTTGTATTCTGCAACCGATTCCAGAGTTTCGTTATCTCCGTTGATGATTTCTTCCTGAATCACTGGAGCAAGCATTATCATATTGAGGACATGATTA
>CAZKUL010000215.1:0-3053 GCA_964555945.1 uncultured Planctomycetales bacterium | reverse complement strand
TTCCCGTCAGGCCAGCATGATTATTTTTGGCTGGGTTAAGATGATTCCCTACAATCAAGCATCTAATACGCCGAATCAAAAGCATTTTTAATATGGTTAATAATGGGCCTGTTTTCTTTGTCCTGCACGATAGAAATAACATCAAACCTTGATAAAATTTCCAGGGAATTGTATTTGTGCTTTAAATAGAATGTGGCCATTTGGGAGAGTTTGCGGACTTTCCAGGGGGTCACGGCTTCATAAGGTTGGCCTTGGTCTACGGATAGCCGGGTTTTGACTTCCACAAAGCAGACTGTTTTGCCATCCTGGGCGATCAAATCGATTTCTCCTAATTTATTACGGAAGTTCTCCTCTAAAATACGATACCCCAGGCCCTGCAAATGTTGCTTGGCCAGAGTTTCACCGTAAGCTCCAAGAGTTTTGTTGGACATCCTTATTGCTCCTAATGGATTGTTAAATTAATTTAAGGTAATGGATCCCCGCTTTCGCGGGAATGACATTTATTACAATGTATTAGTTATAGACATTACGGCGGTGGCCTATCTTTAGAATATAGACATGGACAGTTTGCTTGTTAACTGAGTAAAGAATGCGATACACGCCAACTCTTAAAGAATAATTTCCTTTAAGGCTGAGTTTTAATAATTTTCCTTTAAAAGGATTAGTTTTAAGCGATTCCAGGGCCGAATCTATCCTTAAGAAATTATTACGGTCATGAAAGTGTAATTTGTTATAAAAATCTAACGCTTTAGAAGAAAATTCTAATTTATACAATTCCGAGTCTCCTTCTAGCTTCTTCTAAAGAAACTCCTTTACCTTTTTTCATTTCCTTTTCAGCTTCGCGAATATCAGCCATCCACTCCGGATCAGACTCAATCTCGAGCGTCTCCAGCAATCCCTCGTAATCGTCAATGCTCATCATCACCACCTCCGGTTTCCCGCGACGGGTGATAACGTAGCGGTCAAATTTCTTATGAATGTTGTCAATGACCTTGGATAAATTGGGACGAAGTTCTCTAACGGAAATTGTGTTTACCATAATTGTCACCCCCTTTTTACAAGTGTACCATTATGCGTACACATCTGCAAGAATAAATAGAGGTGTGTTTGCAATAAGAATACGGATAAAATGTATATTAGTCAACTATTATTTTGATTTATTATCAATTATAGCGTGGCGATGCTGGAATTGCAATTGGAGGGTGTGGCGGAAGATAATGTAGTAATAGAGCATACAGGCCAGAGACAGGAGGACGACGATGGTGCCGGAGTAGGAGAATTTTTTATTCATAAGTTTGTTCTTTTAGGGATTGCTTCGTTGGACTTCGCCCGCCTCGCAATGACGCTCGTCACCGACAATTGGTTTCAATCATCTGCTTTAAGCATTCGACCCACGTGGGATGGACATTGAGGCTCTCGACTAATTGCCAGCGTTCTCCGCCGTGCACTAGAAAAAGCTTTTTGTATTCCATCCCTATTTCAATGGTAGTCTCAAGACAATCAGCAACGAACGCTGGGGAGAATACCAAGACTTTCTTCTTTCCCTGCCCCGCTAACTTTTTAATGATCTCATCCGTATAAGGCTTTATCCACGGGGTCTTGCCTAAACGGGATTGAAAACAAATGGTGTAATCTTTGGCTTGAATACCAAGGGCCTTAACGAGCAACCGGGTCGTCTCAAAACATTGGGCGCGGTAGCAGTACTGGTTTTTGCTGTGATATGTCCCGCAACAATCTCCCAGGCGGCAATAGTTATCGCAGGAAGACTTGATGATCTGATGTTCCGGCAAGCCATGGTAACTGAACAAATAATGGTCAAAAAACCCTGGCGCCATATACTTTTGAGCAATCTCTGCGACTGTCTTTATAAATAGGGGATGGTCTAAAAACTGGCTGATGAACCTGATCTCAGGGATCACCTCCCAGCCCTTGACATGCCTCATTACTTCTTCGATCGTCGATCCACTCGAGGAAGAAGCATACTGCGGATATAAAGGAATAACGATCAATTGCTTAAAGCCCTTGTCCTTAAAAAGTGATAAAACAGACTTGATGCTTGGGCTTTGATAGCGCATGGCCAGCTTGACCTGGTAATCCGCTCCTAAGGCCTGCTGTAAAAGCGTCTCCAGCTGTTGGCCATAGACTTTTAAAGGTGAGCCTTCAGGGGTCCACAATTCATGATAACCTTTGGCAGATTCCGGGGCACGGAAAGGTGCGATGATAAAATTAATCAACAGAAACCTGCGCCAGAATGGGATATCGATCACGCGGCGATCCATGAGGAATTCACGCAGATATTTACGCACATCCGGCACGGAAGGACTGTCAGGGGTGCCTAGATTGATGATGAGAACACAGGTTTTATTCTTGGCCATAAGGATGCATTATAGGGCATGGAAGGGATTTTATCGAGAGAAGTATTTAGAAAGTATTGAACTCCCCCTACCCCCTCTTTATAAAAAAGAGGGGGAGAGAAAAAAGGACGCCGGATTTTAATTGTCCGGCGTCGGCTTTCAAAAAAACACTTATTAATGCACCATTTCCATCGGAGACGTAACGACGGTGAATGTTCCTGTCACCATTTGCTTGGCCATATAAAATCCGCCCTTCATAAGGCCGCCTACAAGAGCAAACGGAAGGAACTTGGCATTTGTCGTTTCCGCCTTTACGTTGTCGCTGACCTGCAAGGGTGAGGTCATAATATCCTTCACACCGCCCTTGAATTTCGTGACAGTATCAGCAAAACTCGGCACGCTTAAAGCTACCACCGCTAAGGCAATTAGCACGGAGACAAGTTTTTTCATAGCCCACCTCCTATTTGTTGGGGCTGACTGCACCCCCAGTTCAAGTATGGCATATAAAGATCGACGGTGCCATGAACAAGTAAATATTTCTCTCAATAAAGTGTGCTGATATGTAAGAGAAAGCGGTTTCTGGGCTAGGAACGCAGGATGGCGGATATAAAAAGAGCCACGACACAGAAGAGGCCGGCAAACCAGACCGTAGAACGGAGGCTTGATTTGTCGGCTATGTAGCAAATGCCGTAGAGGACC
>CAZKUL010000214.1:0-3059 GCA_964555945.1 uncultured Planctomycetales bacterium | reverse complement strand
TTATTAGGGTTAGTAGTTTTGGTTCTGGATATTATCGCTATTCTTGATGTTTTTAAAAGTTCTATGGATACAACCAAAAAGGCATTGTGGATAGTTCTGATTCTGGTTTTACCTGTTATTGGTATGGTGCTTTATTTTTTAATTGGCCAGAGGAAATAGCGTACATGAATACCTTAATTTTTTTAAAAAGAGATAAGTATACAAGGGAAAAATTATGGTCAAAAAATTAGGGTTTACGTTACGTGTTTTTATCTGTTCTGTCTTAATGTTACAGTTGATGGGTTGCGGGACTATCCTATACCCTGAACGTAAAGGACAAAAAAGCGGCAAAATTGATGTGGGAGTTGCTATTTTGGATGGTATTGGAGTGTTAGTTTTTATTATTCCAGGAGTTATTGCCTACGGTGTTGATTTTTATAATGGAACGATTTATCTACCGGGAACATCAGGAGGTAGAAGCACAGAACAGGACATTAAAGCAACGGTCCAAAGTGCGGGGCAAGTTCTTAAATCAGCAGGCCGCAATGCAGCAGATTCTATCAGGCATGCGGTCCAATAGAAGTCAAACCATAAGAAAGGCAGATATGCGTAAATATAGAATCATTCTTTCTTTATTAATGAGTGCGTTAATGGTTACAGCCGCTTATTGTCAAGAAAAGCCACAAAGTAAAAAGACAAATACAGTTTCCGGGACAGTTACTCAAACGGAATTTGTCGGTAATACTATTACTATACTAACAGCGGATCAACAACAGATGGTATTTTCTGTTCCAGGTAATGCCATTATTACACGAGGAACGAATGATATTGGCCTTATGGATATCAAAGCGGGGCATCCTGTAACTATACAATATGAAGTTTCATCACCCGGTAAGGATATAGCGGTCAGTATTGTGGACAATAAACCTGTAGCACACGACTAGTGTTAAATACAAAAACAAAACTCAAGTTTAAGGAGGGGAACATGCTTAAAACATTTAAAGGGGCATTACAAATATTAATCGGTCTTGTTTTAGCTATGCAACTGGCAGGTTGTATTTATGTGGCAAGTGACCATCGTTACCACCCATGGTGGCATCATGAGCATGATTCGGGTATCGATGTGCATGTGCATGGGTAGTTAAAGGTCATTTCCTGTAAAGAAAAGAATGAATATGATTGAACAACATCGCACCAATAGAGTTGGTTGGCTACGTGCTTCAGTTTTGGGCGCTAATGATGGAATACTTTCGACCGCAAGCCTTGTTGTAGGTGTTGCTGCGGCCCACGGACCTCAAGGTTCAGTATTAGTTGCCGGTGTAGCCGGTTTGGTTGCAGGGGCAATGTCAATGGCGGCTGGTGAATACGTGTCGGTGAGCTCACAAGCTGATACTGAACGGGCAGACTTAGTCCGTGAGCGCAAGGAACTTGCCGAAGATAATGAAAATGAGCACAAAGAATTAGCTTCCATCTATGAGAAACGTGGCCTAGATCCCCTTCTTGCGAAACAAGTAGCCCAGCAATTAATGGCTCATGATGCTATCGGAGCACATGCCCGTGACGAACTTGGCATCACTGTTAATTTTACTGCCAGGCCGGTACAAGCCGCATTGGCATCGGCAGTGTCTTTTTCTGTTGGTGGGGTGATGCCGCTTTTTATAGTGCTTGCGGTGCCTCCGACAAGAGTGGTACCCTTTGTATTTGGGTCTTCGCTTATTCTTCTTGCAGTATTAGGTGTATTGGCAGCACGGGCCGGAGGAGCGCCAACGTTAAGAGCAGCTATTCGAGTTACCTTTTGGGGGGCGCTTGCGATGGGAATAACAGCTCTTGTGGGTACCTTATTTGGAACGGTAGTTAATTAGTAGATACATCCTTTTACGTAGTACTACCTAGTTTTATCCGTAATTTGTCTAATTTCCTTCCGTTACCCATTCATTTATAGTGCTTGTTGTAGGATTTGATAAACGTTCTAATTTCAGAAAGGAGGTCACTATGTTAAATTGGGCAGTCACATTTTTTATCATCGCGATTATCGCGGCAGTACTGGGATTTACCCGTATCGCAGGTTCAGCCATTGACATTGCTAAAATCTTGTTTTTTGTATTTTTGGTTTTAGCTATTGTCTCCTTTGTTTTTGGGAGAAAGGTATCATGAAAGTTTCTCATGCTCTCTGCCACTGGAGATAATAACCTGCGGCAGAGGCTATTCTTAAATTCTTTTAAAATGGAGAAATATATGATCAAGATATTAGTTAAAACATTACGAATTTTTACTTGTGTTGTTTTAACAGTCCAGTTAATGGGCTGCGGCACACTGATGTACCCTGAACGTAAAGGTCAAAGAGACGGCAAAATTGACGCTGGAGTTGCTGTATTAGATGGAATTGGATTATTATTTGGCATTATTCCAGGTGTTATTGCCTTTGCTGTTGATTTTAGTAATGGGACGATTTATTTGCCAGGAGGGATGTTAAGAGGCTCTCTGGATATTAAGAATATCAAAGAGGTAAAATTCGATCCTAAGCACAGCAGTATGGCAAGCATCGAAAGAATTATTAAAGATGAAACCGGGTATGAGGTCAAGTTGACCCAAGATAACATTAAGTTAACTAAATTAAAATCCTTGAAAGAAATGATGGAGCAATTCGCGAAAGTCTTGCCAACTATCCAAAATGATCGTTTAGCTTTATTAGAAAGGGAAAACAAATGAGTATAGAAACTTTGTTACTTATAGTGCTGATAGTTCTACTCGTGGGAGCTTTCCCTGTATGGCCTTATAGCCAGTCATGGGGATATGCACCAGGCGGAGTTTTTACCCTAGTGCTGGTTATTTTTCTTATTTGGGCTTTGGCTGGTGGTAGGCCGCTTTTTAGAAGTACAGGAAGTGACATTAAAGCGACAGTGCAGGATGCCGGACAAGATTTAAAATCAGCGGGCCGTGATGTGGCATCTTCTATAAGACGTACTGTTCAATAAGGAAAAAGAATAACATAAAATAAGCAGTTAATAAAAAGGAAGGTGTTCTATGAAAGCAAATCACTTAAAGTCATTTTTGACTATTACAGCTATGGTATTGTTTGC
>CAZKUL010000213.1:0-3067 GCA_964555945.1 uncultured Planctomycetales bacterium | reverse complement strand
CCCACCCAAGAACGGGCAGGTTATGAACCTGCCCCTACAAATATCAATCAATTGGGCTCCACAATTGTCCGCGAACTTGTTCTCCCAGCCCTGGAAAAAGAAGTCAATCAAGGCAAAAACTTCGCCTTATTGCGTCAAGTCTATAGCGGCATGTTGCTGGCAGCCTGGTTTAAACGCACGTTGAGAGCCTCATTATTAGGTCAAATTTACGCAAATAAAACAAAAATCAAGGGAATTGACCAAAATCCTAAAAATAACGAAGCCATTTATCAGCGATATCTGCAGGCCTATAAAAAAGGTGTGTTTAATTTTATCAAGGAAGATGTGGATAAATACACTAATGAATCCATTCCCAGAAAATATTTCTCTGGAGGGCTAATTGGTTATGCTCCAGACGCCGCCATGCTTGAACTTGGTAGAAATCCTTTTAAAATCGACTTTGCGGCCACTTCAAGTGAGAAAGAGGCGATAAAATCTATAATTCCTTTTGTCGATGTTGTTGAATCGTTACTAAAAACGACCACGCCAATTTTGACCAGAAGGGCCTTAATGGCCACTTCACTCTTATTACGACCAACACCTTCAGCCAATGCTGCTCCAGCTTCGTCCTCTGAAGTTATAATATTTCAAGTAAGGAATGCTCCCCATGAATTAATTGCAGCCATCAATCAAATGGGAGAAAGACCTTCTGTTAATCAATTAAAAGAATTTTTATCTTCTCAAAAAAGATTCTTTGATAGTTTTGCTACGGAATATGCAGCATTCATAAAACCTGTCCATGATTTTAAGTCTCCAAGGATAGCCGTTGAAATGTCTGAGGCTCAGATTAGAACAAGTGTAGATCAATTTAAAACAAGGAGAGCTAGAATGCTCTCTGGCTTGCATGGTTCTCAATATGCCGGTATTGTTAATGCTATCATGGGTATGCTTTATGGGCCTGCTGTTTATGCGATGGCACAGGATCATGTGCTTTTGGTGAGTGTTAACACGTCAGCTGATAACGAGTTACAAGATCACATTGATAGGTTAAAAACTCATTTAACCTCTCTCTCAGGACCGGCATACGACTTTTATAAACGAAATCCCGGACAACAAGGTGGTCTGGATGGCTTTATAAAATTCCTTAATACGCGCGTAGATACTTTAATTCCTCCCAGTCCCCTGGAAATAAAGCTCTTACTCTACACTGATTCTTGGCCAGATTATGTCAAAACTTATTTGGGAACCCTTGCAAAGGTAGTTCAATTGGAAGTCCAGATGCGCAGAGACCATTATGACAGGGCAAGAATACGAGGTGCGGCCATTTTAGTTGAGCGCCTCGAAAAAGTTGAAGACCTTAAGAGGACTATTAAGGATATTACAATCAGCCAAGACGCGGCGATGAGTGTCCTGCAATCTAAATAGAGCGATGAATTTCTGAATCCGCGTAGTGCAAGTAATGTCATGGAATTAAGAGAATACTATTATCATTATGTAAACCGCATCGCCATGATCCATAACAGCAGGGATGATTTATTGGTTGGTGCCTATTTAGCCAGTGGAAGCAATAATGGTGCCTCACCTTTTGTTACTCTGGAAGGTTTTCAAAGCTTGAACGAATTTTCAGCGAACGCATTAATCAGTCTTATGCAACTTAGTGGTGAAATGGAATCCACAGAAGTGCCAAACAAATTTGGAATACCAGATTTTAACGTGCCATTACTGGAATTGATCAATTATTTAGAAAGCGGCATGCAATATGATGTGCATTTGAATTCGAGCAGTCCCCTTCATTATAGGATTGATTTTCAAAACGGGACATCTCATCTGGGCACCATCGAGACAGTAGGTAAAGATCCTTTAAGTGCTAAGATTTTAATACGCTATGATAACCATCCTGGGAAGAATGAATGGATTGAGCAGCCCATTCGCAATATTAAGTCCATTTATGAAGTTAGGCAAAATAACCAGATCGTGAATATTTGGAACAGGCCGCTAATTGTCGTGGACCAAGATCTTTCTAGAATTCTTGGAACTAAAGGTTTAGTTAATGGTGAAAAGAGGAGTGTTGAGGATGCATTGGTTCACGCTCTCAATGAACCATCAGGAGTCTTAAATCAGGCGGGGATTCACAGTATTCGTCAACTTGTAGAAAGGGAAGATTACCCAGAATTCGTATATGCTATTTTACCCAGAGGAAGCGCAGAAGCCCGCAAGTCATTAAGTAGCGCTCTTTATGATTATAAGAGAACATTTGTAACCCCTGCCATGACTGCTCAAAAGCTGCCTACTACGGACCATGCCATGGGCAGGGATCCAGGGGGTATTGATTTTAATTCCGCCAATCTTGCCATGGTGATCAAGCGGGATGGCCATGGTGTGCCGTTGCCTTTATCCCAGCAGGATATGGCCCAATTAAGTCATTTTGAGGGATTAGACCCTGTTATTCTTTCCATCAAGCCTGCCAGCCAAACTTCTTTATATTCTGAACTTCAAATAAATTCTTAAAATTAAACAATTTTAAAATCTGATGAGGAGATTATTAATCTCAGAATTATTTTATACATGTATAAGTTATTTAGTAATAAATACTTATGTCATGTGCCGCGCATTGACAAGCATCATTTCGTATATTATACTAAATCATCCATTAGAAGTTATTACTGAACGGAGGGCTCAGCGATAGTGCCATTTTTTGCCTATCAGATGAAGAAGCTTTGTATACTGTTACGTAAAGCCTGCTCGGCTATTCTCGTCGTTTCTTTTATCACTTCCTCATTATATATTCCACAATCACAAGCTTCGACCATTTTACCTGCTAGTACCGGTGCATTAATATTGCCTCCTATGCCAAATCCTGGAGAGCGCATTAATTTAAGCCCTGATTTTATTCCCGCTGAATTAAAAGGCATCACCATCCACACTGAAAATCCCTTGATGTTTGATTTTATCATTTATAGGGGAGATAAGTTATTGTCCAATAGCCAAAAGCAGCAGGAATATAAAAAACTCATCAAATATTTTCTAGCATCCTTAGCCATTCCCGATGAAGACCAATGGGTCAATCTTTCTCCTTATGAAAAGGACC
>CAZKUL010000212.1:0-3088 GCA_964555945.1 uncultured Planctomycetales bacterium | reverse complement strand
TAGCCCCAACCGGATTCGAACCGGTTTTTTCTGCCTGAGAAGCAAACGGACTAGAATTTATACAGGAAAATGAACCGATTATGATCCATTTATGATCCGAATGTATTTGTTATTAAGATAAAGTCGAGAGTCCAAATGTTGTTCGGAGCAAGATCAAAGAATACTGCTGTGTTGTCGATGACTCCATGGACGTGTCTATCATAATTATAGATTCTTCATAACTGACTTGCAGGAACCTTAACCACTTTTCCGTTCCGCCAAACAATTAACGGCTCTCCTCTCATTTTACGGTCCGCAATTACTCCTTTGACGGCTTTCTTAATGGCCTGCTCCGCTTTTTTAGATATAGTGACGCCTTCAATTTTTCTAATCATTTTTTGTCTCCAAGTTTCATCCATTTCTGATAAAGCGCCTTATCAGAAACATGTAATCCTTCCTCATTAAATTTCACAACTGCCCTCGGCTTAATATAAGAATTGTCAAAAATATCCCACGAATAGGCTAACGGCACATACAATTCAAAGAAATTCTTTAAACTCCTGCTCAATCGCCTTTCTACATCACCATCGGGCACATGATGTCCACCTTGTTTGACCCTCTGCTTAATTCTTTCCTTGGCTAGATGATCGTTCGGTATCCACAAGAAGAAAATATGAATAGAATACCCTTTTGTCTTAGCTTCCTTGATCAAATTTACATAAGTCTTGCCAGCTAAGGTTGTTTCAAAAGAGAAATCTACTTTACTATTGATAAAGTTATCTATCTCGGCAAGCAGTAATTTCCCAGCTTTGATACTAACCGTTGACGGTGTAAACGGGGAAAGCCCCGCTGCAATTAGATCTGCATTTACAAAGTTGGAGCATTTGGCATAATGGGGTAGAAATTCTTTGGCAAAAGTAGTCTTACCAGCGCCATTGGGACCAGCAATAATATAAAGCTTTGGCATGCGACTAGTTTAACACTCGGAAGGGGACAAAACAACTGCTGAAATGATTGCGATCACTTGACTACAGTTGTTATTGCTGGTAGTCCAGACGGATTTACTTTGAACCAAATCCTTAAAGATAGTGAATCTATATTCAAATTTAAGGATTTAGTGCCTATGCCAGCCGATAGGGTGTGAAGTACGGCAAGAGTAAATACTCCCTAATAGCATTAGAATCAATCAAAGGGTCGCTGGCGGGAAATGAGTTAGAATTTCTTTTCTTATTTTAACTCTTTAAGCAGGCCATCAAGATCTAGCGGCTTTGAGTACATCGCAAGTTCGCCATTATCTGTTTGCGGTCACCGTTCCTTAGGACGATCGACGTATATTTCAATGCCATTACCATCTGGGTCTTTTTAATAAATAGCTTCACTGACCCCGTGGTCTGCAGCCCCTTCAATAGGCCAATGATGATCTGATAAGCGTTTCAAAGCACGAGCCAATTCTTTCCGGTCTGGCATCAATATGGCCAGATGATACAAGCCAGTATTCTTTGGCGACGGAGCTTTTCCACCCTCACTTTCCCAGGTATTCAGGCCAATGTGATGGTGATACCCGCCCGCTGAAAGAAATACTGCGCTATTCCCCATACGGGTTGTAACTTCAAATCCCAAAACTTCTGTGTAGAACTTAATTGAACGCTCGAGATCGGATACTTTTAAATGAACATGCCCTATTTTAGTTTGCGGATGAATAGATTCATTGTTATTAGGCTTTGTATTGTTCATCGCTCACCTTTTCCATCCAATCCACTGCTTTACCATCCAACTGTTCCTGAATAGCGATGTGCGTCATGGCCGTGGTTGATGACGCGCCATGCCAGTGTTTTTCGCCTGGCGCAAAGCAAATGACATCACCTGGCCTGATTTCTTCAACTGGTCCTCCAAGACGTTGAGCCCGCCCTGAACCTGCGGTTACGATTAACGTCTGGCCCAAAGGATGTGTATGCCAGGCTGTTCGAGCTCCAGGCTCAAAAGTGACACTGTTTCCTGCCGCATGTGCAGGTTCTTTTACTTGAAACAGCGGGTCAATGCGCACCGTACCTGTAAAATAATCTGCAGGGCCTTTGGCAGAGGGTTGTGAGCCGCTTCGTTTAATTTCCATGCTTTATATCCTTTCTTTTACTTTGTAGCGAGTTCGCCAAACCAATAGGCTGCTGTTACTCCCCCATCCATACTGCTTCTGCCATCACTCGCAATGAATTTGCACGCTTTGAAATCTGATATGCACGAAGAGAATCGGTCACCTGATCAGGTTGAAGCATTGGAAGTTTGAGCAGTTCTTCCACTGGCGTCGTCGCCAGCAACTTATTCTGCTCAACAGAAAGCGGTGGTAGGCGGTGACCTGACTGAGAGGAAATAACAACGCCAGAGCCTCCACGTACGATAACATTGCCAAATTCTTCAAGTACAAGTGCAGTCCCATATAGATCGACCTTTAAGATTGTCTCAGGCGACGCTTGGCTCGGAGAAACACCGTCAGCATGGATGACACCGGCTACCTCTCCGAAAGAGATAGCAGTCTTAACCAGTTCTTGAATCGAAGTACGCGATGACACATCGACTGTTGCAGTGCTTACATTGAAACCTGCATCACTCAGAATCTTTGCTGCCGTATCGGCGTTTTCCCTACGCGAATCAACAAGCACTATGTGCTTGCCTACGCTAACCCGTCGTGCAATCGCTTGGCCGATCGATCCTGCCCCTATTACGACGATAACAATTTGTTTAATCTTTTGCATGTTCACTCTCCTATCTCATTATTATATTTTATTCCTGGCGGTGTCTGGAAGCTATCACTATTTTCGGAGGAAAACCTCTGCAAATTATTAAGTCGCAGAGGTTTATAAGACTGGTAGCCCCAACCGGATAAAAGAGAGAACTTTTATCCTAAAAATGGCTATGCCTATCTAAAATTAGAGTCTGTCTGCTGGTATCAAACACTAGGCACGATAATGGTGGATTTCCCTGAAGAAAGTATGATTTTTATATTCATAGGTTTTCACACAATACTTGGCCCACCAGGGTTTACCGAATTCTCGAATATTATCAAAATGGTCTGCTCCATTCGTATAATTTGTATATGCAGATTGTTCCCAAGCTT
>CAZKUL010000211.1:0-3112 GCA_964555945.1 uncultured Planctomycetales bacterium | reverse complement strand
AAAGACTTCCATGGGTTCACTTGGGGCCCGTAATATCAAAGAAATGCATGACGTAGAAATTATCCTAGCCCCCTCTATCCAAACAGAAGGCAAAGTCTTCCAGATAGGGCAAAGAGTAGGAATGGGCAAGTTAGCCACTAAACGTGGCTCACTTCCTGAAAAGCTGCTTTTCAAGCTTTTCAGGGGGTTCCATAGTGTGTTTTTAGAAGGCGCTAAATGTGGACACGTAGGGAGTACCACACACAGTAAAAAGGAGTTAGAATGGCTCAGAAGAAAGCCGTTATGAAAGCTGCAAAGGTTGTTAAAAAGACCAACACTACCAAAGGTATCGTTGCGCCAGGGGCAAGAAAACATGTCAGCCGCTTTGCCAGAAAACCGGGCAAACGTAAACCTGTTCATGGTTTGATGAAACCCATCAAATTAAGGTCTTCCTCGCGTATTGTCCCCATGGAGATCAAAAAGCAAAGGGCCCGTGATATTATCTTGATTTTAGATTTGGGTTCTCAATATACTCAGTTGATTGCCCGTCGCGTCCGTGAAAGCAAGGTCTTCAGCCAGATCGTTCCCTTTAATATTTCGATTGAAAAAATCAAGGAAATTTACCCTAAAGGAATCATTCTCTCCGGCGGCCCGCAAAGTGTCACCGATAAAAATGCACCTTTACCTAATCCTGAGATATTCAAATTAAACATCCCTATCTTAGGTGTTTGCTATGGGATGCAGGCCATAACCCATATGCTGGGGGGCAAGGTCAACCGTGCCAAGGACCGTGAATATGGCAAAGCTGAGCTTTTCATTGATAATAATAAAGACTTATTTACCAATCTCTCTACGAATTTGACCTGTTGGATGAGCCATGGCGATGAAATTGTTTCGCCGCCGCCGGGCTTTGTCCGCATTGCCCATACCTTAAACGCAGCGAATGCGGCCATTGCCAACAGGACGCGTAAGATTTACGGGGTGCAATTCCATCCGGAAGTCGTCCATACGCAGCGCGGCCTTCAAATGATCCAGAATTTTGCCTATACCATCTGCGGATGCCTCCCACGTTGGACCATGGACCGCTTTGTCACCGCGGCCATCAAGCAAATTCAGGACACGGTGGGCGGTAAGAAAGTGGTTTTAGGATTAAGCGGCGGCGTTGATTCTGCCGTCGTGGCCGTATTGCTTCAAAAGGCCATCGGCAGCCGGTTGTATTGCATTTTTGTAGACAATGGCTTGCTGCGTAAAAATGAATCTTCGTCGGTTATGCGTACATTTAAGGGTCATTTTAAAATGAATTTGACTGTAGTTGAAGCTGAAAAGCGCTTTATTGAACGCCTGAAAGGTATTGAAGACCCTGAAGAAAAACGCAAAGCCATCGGCGATGAATTTATCCGTGTTTTCCAGGATGCGTCCAAGAAGATCAAAGGCGCTGAATTTTTGGCCCAGGGCACACTCTATCCAGACGTGATCGAGTCCGTTGCCGCGCATGGCGGTCCGACGGCGGTCATCAAGAGCCATCACAATGTCGGCGGTCTGCCTAAAGACATGAAGTTCAAACTTGTTGAGCCTTTGCGTGAATTGTTTAAGGACGAGGTACGCCTGATCGGCAAGAATCTGCAAATGCCTGAAGGGATCCTCAAACGCCAGCCTTTCCCAGGGCCGGGACTTGCTATCCGAATTTTGGGTGAAGTGACGACGGAGCGTCTTGAGCTTTTGCGTGAAGCCGATGAGAGGGTCATGGATGAGATCAAAAAGGCTGGTCTTTATCAAGATTTGTGGCAATCATTTGCCGTATTGCTGCCCATCAAGTCTGTGGGCGTTATGGGTGATCAGCGGACCTATGAAAATGTCATTGCCCTGCGCTGCGTCACCAGTGCCGATGGTATGACCGCAGATTGGGCGCAATTACCCTATGATCTGATGGGACGCATTTCAAACCGTATCATCAATGAGGTCAAGGGTGTCAATCGTGTGGTTTACGATATCAGCTCTAAGCCCCCGGCCACCATTGAATGGGAATAAATATTCCCATTCTTTGATGGGAGGGGCAAGGGAAGGGTGACTCCTTTTTTTTCTGCATTTTTTTCTTTCCTAATTTTTATTCAGTAATGCTTATCTCAGAATATCGGATTTAGCGACGACGGTTTATGTCCTTTGGTTGGGCTCGGCTTGACAACATGGTTTTATGTGGCATACTTCCAATTAGAATCACAAAGAATCAAAAATACCAGGGCGCAGTTTTCCCAGGGCAAACCCGGACGAAAGACGGGGGCGCAAAGGATCGGGCCTAATGTCCCGCCAAATGGCGGCACTACGGTAGTCGAGCTACATAACGGTGCATCATTCAGAGGCACAAATTCTCTGATAACCCGAATGTAAGCTCGTTCTTTTTTAAAGAGGACAGTTGCATTTGGGTTTTTTATTTTATGAGAAAATTTAACCAGGAGAATGTCGCTATGAATAATTACAAATTGCCCTTTAAAATCGTTATGGTCATGTTTGGTGCATTTCTAAGTTGTACGGCTTTTTCTTATCAGGCCCATGCGCAAACTCTACCTCAAGAAGTAACTGTTGCAGAGAATGCCATCAATAGTTATTTTAAAATATTATTAAGCGGTAATGATCCAACTGCCGCTAAAAATGCCATGAATGCGACGATGCAGGCTGTAACCGATCCAGCCGATCAGCAAACTGTAAGTGCGTATTATGAAAATCTTGCAATTACTGACTCCGAATCAGCGATTAATAATTACTTTAAGGTTTTGATAAGCGGCAATGACCCAACTACGGCCAAGAACATTATGAATGCCGTAGAGCAAGTCGTACAGGTACCTTCAGACCAACAGGCTGTATTTAACTACTATGAACAAGGAGCTATTACCAATAGCAAGACAGCGATCAATAATTATTTTAAGGTATTAATAAGTGGCAATGATCCAACCGTTGCCAAGAACATCATGAATGCCGTGGAGCAAGCTGTCCAGGTCCCATCAGATGAACAAGCTGTATTCAATTTCTATGAACAAGGAGCCATCACCAACGCTAGGGCAGCGATCAATAGTTACTTTACGGTATTAATCAGCGGCAATGATCCAACTACGGCCAAGAACATCATGAATGCCGTAGA
>CAZKUL010000210.1:0-3168 GCA_964555945.1 uncultured Planctomycetales bacterium | reverse complement strand
AAATA
This sequence comes from uncultured Planctomycetales bacterium, assembly GCA_964555945.1. GTDB lineage: Bacteria > Omnitrophota > Gorgyraeia > Zapsychrales > Fredricksoniimonadaceae > JABDGZ01. Next base: position 3,163 of record CAZKUL010000210.1, on the reverse strand, counting down.
TTTTGAAATTGGGATTTAAGCAAGAAACGTTTTTTGATGATGTGAAGCAGCGTAATAGTGATGTGATGCAACATACCCAGGAATTGATTGAGGAAGAGCGTCAAAAACTACAGGATCAACAAGGCCGTTAGGCGCTTGTGTTCACTGAAAGACCAGCCCTTTTTGAAATGTATGCGGATTATCAAGAGTATTTTCTTAAGTCTTTTGGCATTAAGTTTGATCACAGGCGCAGGCGTATTTATTTTTGTTGAGACTTTTAATACCGACCAGTATCTCCCCCAAATTAGCAACAAGATATCACTGGCTCTTGGCCGTCCCGTGTCTATGGGGGCTGTGGGGCTTGGCTTTTCTTCACGTGGCATCTCCTTGGATGGCGGACCTTTGACTATTGCTGATGATCCCAATTTCACGGCACAACCCTTTATCAAAATTGATCGAATCCGTATCATGCCGGACTTAAAGGCGCTGATCTTTCAGGGAAAAGTTCGGATAAGGGAAATCATTCTTCAATCGCCTCAAATCCATTTTATTCGTTCTGAAGATGGCAGCATCAATGCGCGCAGCATCGGACAGAAAAGTCCTTCTGTAAAGAATGGTGAACAGCCTGCATTGGTTAAACCCTTATTACCAGCAATCGTTGCCGATCAATCACCTGTCATTCCCGCGAAGATAAATGGGGGTCAACTCCCTATTCTTTTTGAGAATCAAAAGAATAGGGAGTTGCCCCCCATTTATCCCACATTAATCATTCAAGATGCATCTATTTCGTATATTGACCAAAACGAAGCCATGCCGTTGGATATTTGGCTTAGGAATGTCAATGCCCGGCTCATTGATTTTTCTTTTCTAAGGCCATTTCGACTATCATTTAGCGCTTCCCTTTATAGTCCAGAACCTAATGTCGTGGGAGGTGTTCTCATCTCTTTGCCTTGCCTGCCCAATGGTAAAAATACTTCAGCCTGTTCAGCGCAAATAAATTCCTTAAGTTTACATGTTGATTTGTCACGGTTGAATGACGAGGAGCTAAATGGGATCTCAACGCAGCTCAAGGACAGTCCTTTATTGAAAAACATTAGGGGAGTTGTGCAATTAAATTTGGGATCTCTGGATATCAGAAACTCAGGTGACTATGAGGCCAGTGGTCAGATCATTGCAAGTGGGGAGATCAAGGATTTCAACATCATTAAAGCTGCCCTGTCCCCGGTATTGGGATTCTTTGAGGAGATGGGGGCAAATCTCGACAATCTTTTTAATGGTCAATTGAAGGATAAGCTAAACGCCAAGGACACTTTTATCCAACAGGCCGAAGCTAAATTCGCTTATCATGACAAAACATTGTTCATCAGCGATTCCCTCGTTAAAACTAATATATTGGACTTGACCGCCCAAGGTAGCGTGGATCAGGCATTAAATCTAGATTTGCAAACCGTCCTGCATCTCAATGAAGATATCTCTGCTGTCCTGACTGACGAGTTTTCGGGATTGAAGATTCTTTATGATAACTCCAATCGCATCGCCATCGATGCCACCCTCAAAGGAACTATTCCTCACTTAAAATATAAGCCTAATAAGGATTTTAGAAAGAAAAGCAGGAAAGCCTTAATGCAAGAAGGTGGGAATATCCTGGGTGTTCTTTTGGGCGGTGGCCAGGGCCCCGGTGAGGGACAGAATGCCTCTTCGCCTGATCAAGGTAAGAAAAAGAACAAAATAAAGAATCTATTTAAAAGTCTTTTGCGATAAAAGACGATTTCTTATGCCCCTGACCCTGGATCCCCCCTGGCTAAATCGATGGACAGCTGCAGGCCTCCTGCTTATGGTATGCCTGGGCGTTTACTGGCCTTCTCAAAAGGCAGAGTTTGTTTTGGATGATTATTACACCGTCGTCCGTAATCCCCTGATCAAGAACCCTTCCCTGTATGGGAATATCTGGACTTCGCGTCTGTTTGATGCGCACCCTTCGTCGGGGTACATAAAGTTTGGCTATTACCGGCCTGTCTTGCAATCTTCCTGGATATTAGATTACCGTTTGTTTGGCTTAAAGGCAGCGGGTTTTCAGTGGATGAACCTGTTGATCCACGCGCTCAATTGTTTTCTTGTTTTTATCCTGGTTTGGCAGATTTTTGGCCAAGTTCCGCTTGCGGTTAAAACATCCGCCTTATTTTGTGTGCTGCCGAACCAAGAATGGGTGGTGCGCTATGTGACGGGCAGGGGAGATGAGTTAAGTGCTTTATTTGCCCTGGTGTCGTTAGTATTTTTCGCGCAATCGGGAATGTTGAAGAATAAGGCCCCGTACCTTATGGTGGCTTTTATAGGCGCGGTCTTATCAGCATTGACCCGCGAGATTGCCCTCTCGTATTTTTTGTATGCATTTCTTATTTACCATTTTCCCCCCTCTTCCCGAAAATTTCTAAAAGCGAGTATCAATCATTTTTCTCTTTATTGGATTCTTATAGGCTTATTGCCCTTGGTGGTCGTCTGGCCTTTGCTGCCAAAGCTCGGTAATATTCTGGCATTGCATTTTTTATATTTTGCATCTATCGGTCTTTGTCTATGGATGGCCCAATTACCTTTAAGATGGTGTATCATCCTTTTCCTGTTTTGTTCTGTTATCAGTGTTTATGAAGGTCGTTTTTGGACGAGCGAGGAGAATCTATTACGACATACGCAAAGTCTGGAAGCGTGGCCGCGCACCGTCACGGCCCAGCAACTTTTAATGAAATATGATGAGAATATCCCTGCCATCATAGATATCGAAAGTCATGCCCAAGATCCTCTAATCAAGGCGATGTGGTTACGGCGCTTGGGAGTCGTTTATTTTAATCACGGAGACCTGCCCAATGCAGAACGGTATTTTTCTCAAGCGTTGCTCTCTAATCCTACGGATATCGATACCCTGAATGCTCTTGCCGTGGCTTATCACAACCAGGGGAGGGAGGCGCAGAGTTTGAAATGTTTGAAACACTCTCTAGAAATTAATTCTAATTATCCGGATACATTAAGGACGCTTGGCATTCATTATTTCGATCAAAAGGATTTTTCCCTAGCGCGCCTGTTTTTAAGCCGTTGCCTCGTATTTGAACCCGATAATGTCCAAGCCCGCACACTCCTGAGGGAAGGGTCAAGTGATCGTTACCCCCCTTAGTTAAAAAAGAAGCCTTCCAAG
>CAZKUL010000209.1:0-3311 GCA_964555945.1 uncultured Planctomycetales bacterium | reverse complement strand
TTGCTTAATGAACCTGCCCCGCTTTCTGAGCCAAAGCCCATCAACGTTACTGGCGCGGGGGCTGTGTAGATGTTGTTGGCAGAGTATAATACTACCGAGGGTCCGACATAGGGATTCACAGTGACTGAAACAGCCGGCGAAGTGGCCGTCACACCGGCACTGTCCGTGGCCACTGCTGTTAAGCTGTAGATCCCCACAGGTACATTATTCCATGTAAAAGTGTAGGGACTGTTGGTCGATGTTCCGAGTAAGGTTGAACCATTGTAAAAAGCAACTTGACTGATGGTCCCGCCGGTCTCTGAAGCAGTGGCCGCGATGCTGAGATTAGAACCTGCTGTAACGGCACTTCCACTGCCAGGATTTGTAATAGCAACTACCGGGGGCAACTTTAGGGTATTAACCGTCATATTTATATTGACGTCGGTGTTGGGCGTAATAGTACACGTGGCACTGCCGCTGGCACAACCGTTAATTCCCCAATTAGCTACTGTAGAATTACTGGATGAAAAACTCAAAGTAACAGGCTGATTATTAGAGAAAGTGGCCGTACACATGCCACTGGTTGATCCTGCGGTAACATTACAATTCAGCCCTGCACCGACAAGGGAGCTGGAAGAACTAATACTTCCTGTCCCTGACCCATTGATAAACAAAGTTAATTGTGACCAGGGATTGGCCAGCCATTTTCCTTGAAGGGTATAATAAATAGGACGGGGTGACATGATGTCAGCGCCGCCACTCGCAGGATTTTTGCTAATAGACATGACCCCGTACCATTCCTCATTCGCATAATCATCGGGAAAAGGAGGGAATGAGACACCAAAATTACTTTGGTTGGAAATGCAATAGGCCACACTCTGCGCGTTTTCAGCCTGGATAGAAGGGTTATTAAATGGATTGGGAAGGGTGCATGTCCATTCATAGGGCTTCCACCATTCATCCGAATACTCCATCACTGATCCACCGATGGTCACCGGAGAATGATTATTAATTTCATCCCATAATCCCCCGTCATAGGTGGACTGCGTGGCTGCATCCGGGGTCCCCTCCTGGGCAATGATACTGGGTTGGGACATTTGCAGCTGCCAATTATTGATATCAGCCCTGAGAGTTGGATCTGAAGTTGTGGCAAAAGCATCTATCCCATATTCAGATATCCACAAGGGCTTTTTAGACTGACTGGCGTATTGGCTGAATAAAGTCCCAAAACTTTGCCCACGGTAAACATTAGTCCCCCAAATATCCAAATCCGGAAGTTGGGAATCACTCGCGCCATCAGCCGCATTGCCAACTTCCGCAATATCACCATTGACCACAGCCACAGGATGGAAATAAATCCCCTCGGCTTGATGCGCGGCTTGGGCCATGGCATCCACCAAACCATACCAGGCTGATAATTGCTGGGCATTACCTGCCATTTGATAATTATTTTCATTGCCTATGGCCCAAAATAAAACCCCTTTGTTCCCTTTGAATGTATTAACAAAAGTGGTAAAATTGCTGATTATTTGTGTCCTGGTGAGAGGATTGCCGAAATTGTCCGTGCTTCCTATATTATTATTTGAGTCGAAAGTCAACGTATTTAACCAAAAGCCAGGGATGACCCGAAGATTATAGGCTTGAGCGGTGTCCAACGTATTCACGGTTAATTTATCAGGATACCGTCCATTGGAATCCGTAACATTTGTACTGTTCCACAGGCGGACCGTGTTGGCATTCATTTGCTGCAAAAGATTAAAATCACGGTTTAAAATAGCTGGATCGTCGAAAATATTATTATCACTGGCGCGCGGGTCACCGTCAGCATAACCCCAGTCGCTGGGATGCCGGCCAATGGGGGTGGGCTGGTAACCCACCGCTTTGATAAAATAAGGGACATAGGTCCTATTATCTGAAGCCAGCACCCACAAATAACCGTTTTGTATCTTGACACATTGGATGGATGTACATAAGTTATCATTTGTTGTTATTGTTGCGGCATGGGTATGCGTGAAAGCGTTTGATAAAAATAAAAATAGGAGAAAGAAACAAAAAATGATAATGGGGAATTTTTTGATCATATAAAGCTCGAAGTTAAAAATTAGACATAGATACAGTTTAAATATAACATATTTTTACACAAAAGACAAAACTTGAAAATCGGCCAAAGAATATTCCTGTTGCGCGCTTGTGAAACCTGAGTTAAAATTCGGGTCATGTTGACACAACTTACTATCCGTAACTTTGGCCTGATCGATGAGATTGCCATTGAATTCATCGATGGCTTCAATATCCTGACCGGTGAAACAGGCGCCGGCAAGTCCATTCTCATTGATGCCCTGCGTTCCGTCTTAGGCGAACGGCTGGACACCGCCTCTATCCGGGACACCAAAAATCCCTGTGTCATTGAAGCTGTTTTTGACTTTTCAAATAAAAAATCCCGTAATTTCGTAGAGACGCCATTAATGACGTCTCTCCCAATAAAGGAATTCTTAAACGAGGATGATCATCATCTCATCATCCAGCGCACCTATAGCGCCTCAGGAACAGGAAAAATCAAGGTCAATGGCCTTTCAGTGACTGTCGGGCAATTACAAAGCTTAGGAAACCATCTCATTGATTTCCACGGTCCCCATGACCACCAGATGCTCCTGGCCCAAGAACAGCATTTGGTCATGCTGGATCAATTAGTCAATTTCAAAGGCCTCAAAGAAGACTATAAGAAAATATTTTCAGGCTATGAACACACACGCAAAGAGCTTAAAAGTTTAAATGACCTGGCCCAAACCCAGCAACGGGACCTGGAACTCTTAAGTCATCAGGTCAAAGAACTAGAAGCCTTGCCGCTGGCTGAAGACAAGTATAATGAATTACTCCAGGAAGAAACAAAACTAAACAATGCCCAAAAATTGCATGAGCATATCCAGCATTTGCTTGAGGTACTGGATGATGAGGAAGCCGGTGCCAATGCCTTACTGCGTAAGGCGTTCCCACCTCTCAAGGCCCTGACCCAGATCGATGAAAAATCATCCCCTCTTCTAGAACAATTATCAGGCATTCAGGACCAAACCAATGATTTGATAAGCCAATTAAACGATTACGCCTCAGGCCTCAATTTTGACGAACACACAGCGCAGAGAATCCATGACCAATGTGATGCCTATGCCGATATCAAACGCAAATATGGGCCGAGCCTGGATGAAGCGCAACGATTTTACACGGAATCAAAAGAAAAATTAAACTTGATCCAAAATTTTGAGGACAACGGCCAAAAATTGAGGGACACGTTGAAATCCCAGGAAAAAGAGCTGACCCAAATCGCCCAAAAAATG
>CAZKUL010000208.1:0-3388 GCA_964555945.1 uncultured Planctomycetales bacterium | reverse complement strand
TGTACCTGATTTGTACCTAATGACCTCCGTAACTCTCCCATTTTCAAGGGGTTTTTGGGCGCAAGCGCCCAAAATTGTTCCCGACCACTCCCCCTCTACCATAATTCTGAATGAGGGGTAGTGGTCGGGAACTACCAATTGAAAATGGGAGAGAGAAGGTATTGGGATGGTTGGGATGGTGGGATGTTTGGATGGTTGGGATGGTTGGGATGTTTGGATGGTTGGGATGGTTGGGATGGTTGGATGGTTGGGATGGTTGGGATGGTTGGAGTGGTTGGATGGTTGGGATGGTTGGGATGGTTGGGATGGTTGGATGGTTGGATGGTTGGGATGGTTGGATGGTTAGGATGGTTGGGGTACTTCGTGCCATGGTGATGAAGGTAAGGGGGATGGTGGCGATGCTGAAGTTTTTGATCCCACTAATTCTCATAATACAAAAGGGTATTATCAGGAGGAACTGGAGGAAACGGATCATAAAGTACGGTAGGGATTCCTTTTTTACTACCCATCCAACTATCCATAATGGAAATTATTGATAAATTGTTCGCGATTAGTACCCCTCCAATAATTAATATTTAATAAATAAAACCAGCGACGTTATTGTTTGAGCCGCATGTTCGATAGAGCGCAGAGGTTATTTATATTGACTTTTATGCACACATGTGCATAATAAATAAATTATGAGACCTAAAAAAACTCGTTGGGTCAAATGCGATCCTGCAGAAAGATTTTTTAAACCGCAAACAAAATCTAAAAGTTTGAAGGTTGTAGTATTGACTTTGGATGAATTCGAAGCGGTGAGATTATTAGATTATGAAGGCTTATCACAGATACAAGCAGCCGAAAGAATGCATGTTCATCGTTCCACGGTTTCGAGAATTGCTACCTCAGCACGAAAAAAGATCATGCAATCTTTAGTGGAAATTAAAGAGTTAAAGGTCGAGGGGGGTTGTTGTAAGGTTATTAAAGGGAGATAATTTTATGGAAAAACAAAAAGTTTTATTTGTTTGTATTCATAATTCCGCACGTAGCCAGCTGGCTGAGGAGTTCTTAAGAAAAATGGCAGGGGATCGTTTTGAAGTTGAAAGCGCTGGTCTTGAACCCGGTAAACTAAACCCCGTTGTTGTCGAAGCATTGAAAGAAGAGGGGATTGATATTACAGGTAAGCAAACTAAGGCGGTATTTGATCTATTTAAAACAGGAAAACATTATAGTTATGTCATAACAGTATGTGATGAAGCTAGTTCAGAGAGATGCCCTATTTTTCCAGGATTATGTCAAAGGTTACATTGGAGTTTTACTGATCCATCTAAGTTTCAAGGTACAGATAAAGAGAAGCTAACCAAAGTTCGAGCCGTTAAAGAAGAAATCAAAACGGCCCTTAAGGAATGGTTACAAAAAAATCCTCGATAGATATTTAGAAGGAGAGAATGAAATGGCAGCACCGGAAATTAAAAAGCTTTCTTTTTTGGATAGATTCTTGACTTTATGGATCTTTTTGGCCATGGCCGTTGGGGTAGGGGCTGGTTTTTTTGTTCCGGGAATTGTTGGATTTTGGGATCAGTTTCAGTCAGGGACAACCAACGTTCCGATTGCCGTAGGTCTTATCCTTATGATGTACCCACCGCTAGCGAAGGTTAAATATGAAGAGTTGGGGGACGTATTCAAAGACGTTAAAGTCCTTACCCTTTCTTTGGTACAAAATTGGGTCATTGGCCCTATATTGATGTTCATTTTGGCGATCACTTTCTTAAGGGGATATCCAGAATATATGGTTGGATTAATTATGATTGGCCTGGCCCGATGTATAGCCATGGTAATCGTTTGGAATGATCTCGCGGATGGTGACAGAGAATATTGCGCGGGTTTAGTTGCTTTCAATGCGATTTTTCAGGTCTTGTTCTTCTCAGTATATGCGTGGGCTTTCATCACAATATTGCCTGGATGGTTCGGCCTTCAGGGTGCTGTTGTGCATATCACAATCCTTCAGATAACCAAAAGTGTTTTTATTTACCTTGGTATACCTTTTCTGGCAGGTATGATTTCAAGATTTGTTTTACTTCGAATTAAAGGCAGGGAGTGGTATGACAAGGTTTTCATTCCTCGAATAAGCCCAATGACGTTAATAGCGCTTCTTTTTACGATTTTTGTAATGTTCTCACTTAAGGGTGAATTTATCGTCAAAATTCCTTTGGATGTCATTCGGATTGCAATACCGCTCTTGATTTATTTTGTCGTAATGTTTTTTATTTCGTTTTATATGGCTCAAAAGGCAGGAGCCAGTTATGGTAAGTCTGCTACGTTGTCTTTCACGGCGGCCAGTAATAACTTTGAGTTGGCAATCGCAGTGGCAATTGCTGTCTTTGGTATTAATTCAGGTGCGGCTTTCGCGGCTGTAATAGGCCCTTTGGTCGAAGTGCCGGTCATGATTGGTCTGGTCAATGTAGCGCGATTATTTCAAAAGAGGATGATCATTGCTAAGTCATGTTGTCCCTAATGAGGTCAAGCAAGTTGCCGTTTTTATTATTCTTCCAACTATCCTTAATGTATATTATAGATAGTTCGCATCAGACTTCTTGTAATAGTATTTATTGAAAATGACGAGCCTAAGCAGGAAGTCATTTATTTAATATTGCATTTGCCCTGGCCGGTTGCTGCCAGAGATTTTGTTTTTAAGCGTACCAGATTCAAAGACGCTACCTTAAAAAGTTCCGGAAACTATTAACCGGAAAAGATATTCGTAATAAAAGAAGTGGAATCCTCAAAACAGATTTAATATAAAAGTTCGCAATTTATGCGAAATATGTACCTTTTTTCATTTCCAATGGTGTTTTAAAAATGAAATGCCATTAGATTTTTTATGTCATAATTCTTAGGGAACGGTATAGACATATCTAGTAATTTATAGTTGTTTGGTTAAAATAAACTCGAGATTTTAACATAAAAGACACCAAAATTTTTAGTCAGGTGCTCCTAGGAGATGGTTTATTAATTGATGGAAAATTCTAACAGTCATATTATTTTTTATTTAAAAAATATTCAACATCTTTTAAGAAAAAGTACTCCAGTATTTTCTTTAAAAAAGATTAATAACTTTTATCTCGTCGGTATTTTTGAATTAATTCTTTATTTTTACATTGATATAGAGAATGTTATAAAACAAATCACTTTTTTGAACGAAAAGTTCCTTTACAGTCATATTTAAATCTGATATAAAAGACATTCATTTTCAAATTTTGCTGACGATTTATTGTATAAAATTTGATAGTTATGGACACCAAAATTCATTGATTCAAAAGAGACTAAATTCTAATTTTTGTAAGTGCTTGATAAATATTGAGATATATTTCGCTGGCTTAGCTCAGTTGGTAGAGCAGCTGATTTGTAA
>CAZKUL010000207.1:0-3404 GCA_964555945.1 uncultured Planctomycetales bacterium | reverse complement strand
AGCCACCCCTGCGCAAAACCCTTGAGTTTTAGCTAAAAATATTTCCATAAGTTTGAAATTAACAGTCATCCTGAGCGCAGCGAAGGATCTCAAGACATCTTTAGTATCTTGGGCAAAATGACGACGCTTGCTTTTTTTCTCTACGTTTCTTATAATAACGCCTCAAAGGAAATAATTATAGCATTTTGTGGGAAGGTGTAAATCCAATTTATGACTCCTATTTTTCGTCGAAAAACCCCCACTGTCTACATTGGTCCACTCGCCTTAGGTGCTGGCTATCCCATTCGCATCCAGTCGATGACAGACACGCCTACCGCTGATGTCGAGGCGACCTTGAACCAAACCAGGGCCTTGATTGCAGCAGGCTCTGAGCTGGTGCGCTGGACAGTCAATGACCATGACGCAGCCAGGGGTGCAACAGATGCCATCAGCCAATTGCGCAGGGAGGGGATTACAACACCTATTATTGGGGACTTTCATTTTAACGGGCATACGCTGCTGGGCAAAAACCCCCAGGCGGCGAAGTTGCTGGATAAATACCGTATCAATCCCGGCAATGTGGGAAAAGGGCGTTTGCACGACGATAATTTTGCGCAGATCATCAAGATCGCCGTCGATAACGGCAAAGCGGTACGGATCGGTGTTAATTGGGGCTCCTTGGACCAGGAACTCTTGACCGAATTAATGGACCAAAATGCCGAAGCATCCCATCCCAAAGATTTTGGCGAGGTTACCCGTGAAGCCATGGTGCAAAGCGCCTTGCGCTCGGCGGAATATGCATTGAAATTAGGTCTGCCTCGAGAAAAATTAGTGTTGAGCGTCAAGATGTCAGGATTGCAGGATATGGTTGCTGTGTATCAGCAGTTGGCCGCCTCCAGTGATTTTGCCTTGCATCTTGGATTAACGGAAGCCGGGTCGGATATTAAAGGAGCTGTCTCTTCTGCCGCGGCCCTTTCAATATTGCTGCAGCAAGGTATTGGGGATACGATCAGGGTATCTCTGACGCCGCAACCTAATGTGCCCCGTTCCAAAGAAGTGGAAGTTTGTAAAGAATTGCTGCAGTCCATGGGATTCCGTTATTTTGCCCCCTCAGTGACCAGTTGCCCTGGCTGTGGCCGCACGAGTTCCAACTATTTCCAATATTTGGCCCAAGACATCAACAATCATATCAAATTGAAAATGCCCATCTGGCAAAAGCAATATCCCGGCATTGAAGAAATGAAAATTGCCGTCATGGGCTGTGTCGTCAACGGCCCAGGGGAGAGCCGCCATGCGGACATCGGCATCAGCCTGCCCGGCACCTCCGAAACCCCCATCGCGCCGGTCTACATGGATGGGAAAGAATTTAAAACATTAAAAGGTGAGCGCATCAAGGAAGAGTTTATTGCTATTTTGGAAACATATATTAAACAACGCTATACATAAAAATTCTTTGTACTAATTATTCCTCCCCCTCGATGGCCTGCCGCTCTCTGCGGCATGCAGGTTATCAAATTTGCAATAGAATTGCTCGGGGAGGCTAGGTGGGGGTGTTCAATGAACAACGAATCCAAAAAATTTTTACGTGATTTTCTGAGCCAATGCGGACCTTCAGGTTTTGAGGAAGTCAGTCAAAGTGTGTGGGTCAAGCGGACCAAGGAATACGCGCAGGCCATCAAGCGCGACGTGCACGGCAATGCCGTCGCTATTCTTAACCCCAAGGCCGATTACAAGATCATGCTTGCGGGCCATTGTGATGAGATTGGTTTTATTATCAGCCATATCACCACTGAGGGTTTTTTATGTGTGGTGCCGGTGGGTGGTATTGATTCCGGTGTCCTTCCGGGCTCCCAGGTCAAGGTGCAGACGGAAAAGGGCTTGATCGACGGTGTTATCGGCAAGAAACCTATTCATCTTATGGAAGAATGTGACCGTAATAAAAGTGTGCTCATCAAAGATTTGTGGGTGGATATCGGGGCCAAGGACAAAGAAGATGCCCTGAAGGTCGTGGCCCTGGGCGATGCCATTTCTTTTGCCCCCAATTACATGGAATTACGCAATAATATTTTTTCATCTAAGGGCTGTGATGACAAAACCGGTGCTTTTGTTGTTTCGGAAGTCATTAAGATTTTAAGCGGCAAGAAATTACGTAAGGACGTTGGTGTTTACGGCGTATCCACCGTGCAGGAAGAAGTGGGCTTACGCGGGGCACGTACCAGTGCCTACGGTATTAATCCTCAAGTCGGCATCGCTGTTGATGTAGGTTTTGCATCAGACACGCCTGGCATTGACAAGCGCATCGTGGGTGAGGTGGCCTTGGGCAAAGGGCCCGTGTTGCATGCCGGCCCTGCTATCAACCGCGCTCTTGGAAAAATGTTTATTGATGTCGCCAAACGCAAGAAAATCCCTTATCAATTCTCATCCCTTGGCCGCCCGGATGGCACTGACACCGGTGCGATGCAATTAAGTCGCGAGGGGGTGGCTACTGCTCTTATCAGTGTCCCCAACCGTTACATGCATACGATGGTGGAAACCTGTTCCCTGGATGATCTGGAATCTTCTGCCCAACTCATTGCAGAAACCATTTTAGAGATCACCCCCAAAATGGACTTTATTCCGCGGTAGTCCAAAACTTGATTTTAATATATTATAAGAATAATATTTCCATTCCTTACGTTTATTTTATATCAAATAATATAAATACTTGGTACTAATATGGTTATGGCATTATTCCTTGTCGGACACTATTGGTACCTGGCTCCAGGGGATGGTATAGTTAATTAACATAGTTATCTGGAGAAAAATAGTGAGTTTTCATAAACGAGACATACTAAGATTCACCACCCAATACACCCATGAAAATCACTGTGGATTCTCCTTAGATAAGAATAATTATATATATTTTTTAATTATTTTTGCGCTTTCTAAGGTGATGAAACATGTTTTTCGACGCTTCCTTATCCGCTGCCCTGAAGACTCTGTATAAAAAGACATTATTCAGGATCATTGCCGTCCTGATGGTATTCCTGTTTGGCCTGAACATGGGTCTTGCTCCCTTGAGCATGGCCCAGGTGGCGTATTTGCCTGCGGCAGGGACCATGGTTGATATGACGCCAAAATTTGATCCGATGATCGTCAAAGGGATCAAGTTTTACGTGGATAATCCTTTTAAATTCGATTTTATTGTTGATACCGGTGATGAGAGCTTAAGCCATCAGCAGATCAAAGATCAGGGCCAGAGGCTCGCTTCCTACTTTTTAGCTTCTTTAACAACTCCTGAAAAAGAAATGTGGGTCAATCTTTCCCCTTATGAAAAAAGCCGCATCATCCCAACAGCTTTAGGCGACACGGAAAAGGGTAAAGAACTAGTGTCTGAAGATTATATGCTCAAGCAGATCATGGCCCCAGCCCTTAATCCGGAGCGC
>CAZKUL010000206.1:0-3457 GCA_964555945.1 uncultured Planctomycetales bacterium | reverse complement strand
GCAGAGATTATTCCGGCTGGTTAAGTATTTTTCTATCATCGGTCCAAATTCTGCCATACCAGATTTTGAACCGACCGCATATCCATAACCGGGAAGATCGACAATCCAGCGGTATGGTTTGACCTCGTACACATTAATAGTCCTGGTCTTTCCGGGAACCTGTGACACACGCGCCATGTTCTTTTTTTGGCATAAAGCATTGATGAAAGTACTTTTACCGGCGTTAGATCTCCCTACGAAGGCCACTTCAATATCACTCTCTGTGAGCTTCAGCGTATCCGTTTCAGTCATTAAATGTTTGGTCTCACGTAACATCTTTAACTCGAATCCGATCGTCGGTTTAAACAATTATCTTTTCTTAAAGTAAGGCTTTTTGCCAGGTGCCGGCTTCCTAAAATCACGGGGCGGCGACTTTTTATTAAATCTTGAATCGCTTGGGGACTCATTCTGTTGCTTGGCAAAACATTCGCTGCAGAAAACTGGACGGCCGCCCACAGGTTTAAAGGGAACGCCGCAGGTTTGTCCGCACTCTGCACAGACAGCTTTGTATGTCATCTTCCCTTTCACACCAGAGCCTCTCGGACTTCTCTCTCTTTCTAGGGGTTGTTGAGAGGAATGCATCAAAGCATCCACCTTTCTATCAAGGATGGCAAGCTGGGCTTCAATGCGGGCTAGGATTTCTGAGTCATTGTTTTTCATAACAACCTTTCTTACAGTCTAAAAATATACTTAATTAACGGCCGTAATTTTGAAAATTCCTACGACTATAGTTATGCGGTGATTCTACTCTTACAAGGAAATTTCGACAAGACAAATAAGGCTGTGGGGTAACGTAGCGCAGTTGCGGTCCGGTATGGAGTCTGTTCTAAAACTCTCCTAGAACATCAAAGAAAAAGCCCCGGATTTTATAGCTGAGGTCGGTTAGATCGTCGGAAAAATCTGAAAAATTCCAGCCTACCCCAACCTTGGTGTTCTTGTTGATATAGCGGTAAATACCTATCAGTGCTCCGTAATTAGCGTCCCCTGCTTCCTGCGCATCAAGATAATGGAATTCAGCGGTAATATCCTGACCTAGCTCCCTAGATCTGTGCCACTTGAATCACATCTAATTAACTAATGGAGGGATTGTTGCTGTGCCCGATTTGTGCCTATAGGTCGAAATTAGCATAAATTGGGCAAAATGGGTCGTAATTTAAGTTTGGCGCAAGGCAAAGAAAAGCCCAATCTCCTCGTCTGAAACTGGGCTTTCTTATGGTTGCGGGGACAGGATTTGGCGCCCTACGTTCGCCTTTGGCTCACTGCGGGTCGGCCACCCGCCCTAGAAACTCCTCCTATTCGTCGGAGTTTCTAAACAGGGCTCCTTCAAATCCTGTTCTTCTCAGACAAATAAAAAGACAGCCCAAACGGGCTGTCTTTTTATTTGGTTGCGGGGACAGGATTTGAACCTATGACCTCCACGTTATGAGCCTGGCGAGCTACCGGGCAACGTCACCGATGGCTGATTTTAAAGGACTTACGACATTTTTTGCCACTGTTTGCCACTACTCTTAAGCAATTTCAACTTAGTTAATCGACACTTTTGAATCAATTCTTTAGCTGATTTGTTAATGGCATCTGGTCGTATTGGACGATGGGCCATTCTGCATCTAATTTCATGCAATGTCCAGAGCGCCAAATCTTCTTCCTTGGTATAATCATTTCTATTAGCTGCCATACTTATTTACGCCCTGTTGTAGTACGATTTTTTGATTTAATTCCATACTTTTCCTTCATTTTCTGGGCATTCTCTCTGATCAGACGAATCTCTTGCTCTGAGGTTAAGCCTTTTCTCTCTTCGTACAATTTTTCCTGAATCTTGTGTATTTCCCTCATGGCTTTAGGTTCTCTAAACATCTTCTACCACCTCCCCAGGGGTATAAATATCGATGGGTTTGTATCCTTTAATCAGGTTAATCCCAACGATCTCTCGTTTTGTCTTCATTTTAACGATATGGTCAAAGTTCCAACTTAAAATTGCGTCCAAATTATTCACGCTCGCAATGGCAATATGATACGCATCGTTCTTATATTTTATTGGAATAATACCTTCTGCAATATAACGGGCAGCTAAATCTTTAGATTCTTGATCAAACTCAAGAACATCCCATTCATAACGATTTATGATGTCCATCATTTTTGCCCGCTTTAAAGCATAACAGCGACCTATTTCATCAAGGACAATATCAGAGATGCTGATCTCAAAGTGACCAATCTGATTAAAGAATTTAAGTGTATCCTCTTTCCCTTTAGGCGCATCATCGGCAAACGCAAAATTAAGGACCGTCGTATCCAGATACAATTTTAATTTATGCATAACTTATTTTACCCAACTTCTCAATGAATTGCCAGGGGTTTTGTGAGTTGCATTAAGGCCCGAATTCCGAATTAGAACCGCTATCAAAATTCTTTCAAGACGAATTTCAAGTTCTATAGCTGTTTTCGGGTTATTTTTTCAGTAATTGATGCTTTAGATTAAGTTTTTAGTACCATCTAACTTAAAAACCACAAATTCAATGAATTCAGAGCAAATCCCAACCTTTTGGTTTGATATTTTTGCTCTATCAATACTCTCAAATGCTATGACATGGCCATCTGACACAACTTGAATCGCTCAAACACCTCTTGCGTTACATTGATGATCTTGCAACAAAACTGCCGACCGCTTCTTATTATCTTTCCGCATACATTAATAAACTGATAGCGCATTGTCTTGATTGTCCACTTAACAGCGCTGGTACCTAAATAATATAATTTCATAACCTGTACCATGTTATGCGCCAATACCCCCAACATAAAATACCCGGTTTTTCTCAAAATCATGACTTGGCGTATAATCGCAACCGAATCCTGTCTTTAATTCCTTATGGCTCTGCTCAATTGACCCCATCCGCCCATTATGTTTTTCCAGCCACTCCATCGCCTCAATCTCCCAATTGTTTGTCCCTATAACATGATAACAATACTTCCCTTTATCAAACAAGGTCGGGTCTGGATTCTTCCAGCGCAAAACCAGTATCCTTACCCGGTATCCTTTGTTGACCACATATTCTGTTATTGCCCATTGTTTATCATAATCATCTTTATACCGCCCATACATTGTCTTCCAGTCAAATGCCTTTAGCTTCTTGACAGTCTTCATTACCTCTGGATTCTTGTCCATTGTCACATACCACTCAATTCCCTTCTTGGCGCAATACGTGAATACCTTATCCTGGGCTTCTGCCGAATCACTCCTGAAAATCTTAATCCTTTTTCCTGCCATCTCTGCCTGCTGACAAGCCTTCCTTAACTGATTTAATATCCCTACCTGAGGGCTCGCATTACCTCGTCGATAATCAACTGTATTGATTAGACCTAGTTCAGCTGCGTATTTTCCTAATCTCTTACCAGGCCTGATGACAATTCGTTACCAGGGCTG
>CAZKUL010000205.1:0-3480 GCA_964555945.1 uncultured Planctomycetales bacterium | reverse complement strand
TTAATAAATTCTGAGCAGGACGAAGTAATCCAATAAAGATTTTTGGGTAGGATGCTTGGTATCCATCAAGTGATAGATGCCGTTGGTAGTTTTACAACTACGGTAAATAAAAGAATTTTCTTTGATGTTATATTTGATGCTATTGAAAACGATATTAAAGCCCAAGAATTGCTTAGATTTATTAACAACTGTATCAAAGAAGCCACTGGGTCTATAGGTAGCACTTCAAGCAATAAAATTAAAACCATCATTAACCAAATGATAATTAACGAAACTGGTTCTGGTTTTTATACTTCAATCGCTGAATTAGCATGTTTCAATGAAATTTTAAAGAATGGCAAATTGAGAATAAATGGTATTGAAAAAAAGTTACCCAATGGTAAATCCGTGGACATGGTTGTTGGACATAATGGGGGAGATTGTTATATTGATATTGTAAGTATATTCTTTCAGGAAGGCAAAATTCACTCTAATGAAGATATGTATAATTTTCTAAATGGTCGCTTAACAAAGAAATATAACGCAAAATTTCATGGCTTAGATAATATATTTTTGAAAGATTGCGCTATTATGCCTGTTCTCTGGGGAGAATTAGGAGAGTTTAAACAATACGAAGAGGCATTGGAAAAGATTGTTGCTACGTATAAAAATCAAATAATTCCTCCTTATGGACTCGTTTATTTAAAACAACAAGGGTATTATTTTAAGCCTATTAAAAGTATTTTAAAAAAGATGAGTTTATAGAAGCACGAGAGCCACAGTATAGTAGTATCAAAATTAGACCCCCCATTTAAGATTGAGCAAAATTCGACCCAGGGGGTGTATCCTTTCAGCGACTCTATAAGAAGAATACATTTAAACATCTTATTTGTGGTATGGAAAATATTTTGTAATAAAATTAACTATTATTACTTGCATACTTTATGATTATATGTTATCCTTAAAGTAGATATGGCAGACAAAATTAGACATACAATCACAGTTGACCCAGACCTTATCAAGGAAATTAAGCTCATTGCAGTTAAATCTGATAGGTCTTACGGTGAAGTTGTGCAAGAAGCTTTGGAAGAGTATTTAAAGAAGCATAAGAAGTAATCTTCCTCATTTAAAACGAATGAGGATTTTTTGTGACCATTGAGTAATAAAAGAACAAAAGAATAAGTGTGAATCTTATGAATAACAAACATAATCCAATAGAGAAGTTAATCAGAAAGCCTATAGCGGTCGAATACCGACGGATAAGAAAGGTATTGAGAGAAGCCGAAAAGCTTCCTGTTGGTTTAAAGAAAGGTGGTAATTATGTCCAATGTTGCTATCTATGCAAGGGTTTCGGATTCATCACAAATAATTGAGACACAGCTTATCCCTCTGAGGGAACATTGCCAAAGGTTAGGGTACAAGGAGGTCAAGGAGTATGTAGACCACGGCTTTAGTGGCAAGGACAACAATCGGCCAGCCTTTGAAAGGTTAATGGTTGATATTCGTCAAGGGAAGCTGGACTGTATCATCTGTTACAAACTCGATAGAATTGGGAGAAGTTTAAGGCATCTTCTTAATCTTTTTGATGAGTTCCGCAATCGCAAGGTCAGTTTTATTTCCATTTCCCAAAACATAGACACCAGTACAGCCGAAGGGCGGATGTTTTTAAACATGCTTATGGTACTAAGCCAGTATGAACGGGAATTAGTCGTGGCGAGGACGCTGGACGGTCTACAAAGGGCCAGGAAGCAGGGAAAACGTCTTGGGAGGCCGTATGGTCGGAAGGATTCCAAGCCCAGGGCCAAGTCTGGTTACTACTTGCGATACGCCAAAAGCAAATAATCCTCCCATGATTTTGATAGGTTCTATGAACGGGGAACACATGAAAAAGGCAATGTTAAATAATCGGTCGTTTATTTGCTCATCCTTTGAGGTTGAGAGTGTGCCAGCAAAGACCGCTACTTTTACAAACTAAAGGCCAGGGAGAGAAGCAGGGCCAAAGTGTCACTATATGAATGAAATTTTACTTTCAATCGGGGTAAAAGCAATTCTTAATTTTTGAAAATTTTGACCAAAATCCTTCGTTTACCACCGTTTTTACTCAAAAAATCTGTAACCCATTGGAATATAACAAAGTCCATTGAAAACATTACGGTATAATACAATATTATACCGTCTTTTTTGCGCTGGCAGACGTGCCTGTGGCTGGCTTCGAGCCGTTTCTATTATATGAGTACAACATATACCAAGTATAGTATATAAAGGCCTTAATACTCCGCTTGGGCAAGCGGAACAGCCTTTAGTTGGACTAATCCCAGCTTTTGGTGAGTTTATCCGTTTCTAAGAAGATGGTAGTTTTGGTATATATAGTCATTTTATCGTTTTCAATCCCTTTATAAGAAGATTTACATAAAAAGGTGTAAATGTTTTATTGGCACAGGAAGAATTAAATCTCACGGTGTTTATTCATGGGTAACGCTTGCTTTAGCGTGATTTTGTCCAAGGATTTTAATCGCTTCATTCATAACTATAATCATCACATGGGCCTACAGATAGATTAAGCCGCTAATTTGTTTAAGTCTTGAAGATATGGTAAGTTTAAAATTGTAGGGCGCAAAGAAAGCAAATATGCCCTTCATAAAAACCATGCCATGATGGTATGGGTGAATAGCATCCGCAAAATGCGGACATGCGAAGCTGTTACTATAAAAACATGGGAGTACCATACCCATGTAAAAAGGCAAAAATGTGCGCTTTAGCGCAGTGCTTCTGCCTTTGCCAAAATGGACATGGAAAATACCGTGTCTGTTAGGGTAGAGTATTTTTTAAATTTTAGAAAGGAGTGAAAAATGTCAATTTGGTTTGATGTAAAAACATAGGATACAAATCTGTCAGATTTAAGTTTACGCAATAGCGTAACTGCTTACTTGCCGTTCCCGACTGAACGACTAAAGGGATGACCCAGCTTGGGCTACCCTGAAAACAACGTATCACAAAGTAATTCAAGGTAGATATTAGCTGGGTTATTTTTTTGCTCATTGACATAGTTCCAACACTGACAGGGTTGGAATACAGTAGTACACAGGAAAAGTTTAATAACATTAAGCAGTAAAGTGGTCGGGTTTAGCTGTGCTGTTTGGTGCGTTGCATAGCACCTTACTTAACGAGCCACTAAAAACAAAATCGGGTAAAGGGGAAATAAAATGAAAACAAAATTAGAAGGAATGAAAGAACTAATAACAGAGCAGGACAAGCACTTGTTGTGGAAGGATGAATGTGAGGATGATTTTTTACTCCTCAAATATTGTGAAGTATACAGACGCTCAGAAGACACCATTAAGTTGGTTATCTTCACCAAAAAATCCCGCCAGTCAGATGTGGCCCAGTTGAGGAAACAGGGGGCTATATTGAAAGAATGGGAGACTGATGATGACTTACTGCTTCTCGATGCCAAATTTCCTAATTCTTACCACTAAGTGATCATAATTCGTTACCACCGGA
>CAZKUL010000204.1:0-3544 GCA_964555945.1 uncultured Planctomycetales bacterium | reverse complement strand
CCTTTGACAATAATTGAATGGCCATCTGTTGGGTAATGCAGCGGCTTTGCAAATAGAAGATTTCCTCTTGAGATAATTGGCCAATGGTGGCGCCGTGGGTGCATTTGACGTCATCCGCAAAAATCTCGAGCTGCGGCTTGGTGTCAACGCGCGCCTCCTTGCCTAACAACAAGTGTTTATTAAGCTGATAGGCATTGGTTTTTTGGGCAATGGCATGGACGTAAATCTTTCCGTTAAAAATGGCCCTGGAGCTGCCATTAAGCAATCCTTTATAAAGCTGATACGAGGTGCAATTGGGATGCTGGATGTCCAATAAGGTATGATTATCCACCTGTTGAGTGCCATCAAGGCCATAGAGGCCGTTCATGATGGTATTGGTCCCCTCGCCTTTGATCAAAATGGACAAATTATTGCGTATCAAGGCACCGCCATGGCTGAATGAAAAAGAGTCCAGCGAGCTTGCCCGTTCCTGCCAAATGCGGGTGGTGCTGATATGCACGGCCTGATGGCTTTCTGCCTGGACCTTGCAATAGGCAACCGACGCGTTGGGCGCGATTTTCATATCTGTGACTGCATTCGATAAATACGCCACAGGTTCAAATCCCAAATAGCTTTCCAGAATATCCACCTGGGCCCCCTCACCGACGCTGATAAAGCTGCGGGGGAAAACAATGGTGTCTGGCACGATGCCGCTGGTCACATGGATGATATGGACCAAAGGCTCAATGATAGCCTCTTTCGCCACTTGAATGGAAACGCCGTCTAAAAATAACGCCTGGTTCATCCACAAAAAAGATTTAGTGTCATTGGGGGTCAGTTTAGAAATGGTATCCTGTATCTCTACCTGTGGATGGGACAACGCTGCATCCAATGAAGACACGGTCAACCCTGGTGGCAAATGTTTAAGATCTGATAAATCGCCCCAGAGGACACCATTGACTAAAACAATGTTGATATCTCCCTTATCGCGGTACCGGTCTAACTGCCTGTCCTCAATTAACCTGTGATGCGCGGCAATTTGAAAACGACGGTTGACCAGATCAGCCAGGGAGGTATATTTCCATTCCTCGTCCTTGACCGTCGGTAATACAGCCTGGGCCCACTGGTTCATGGCCTTTTGACGAAATGCTTTAAGCCAAGCTCCCGAGCTGTTTGACAATTTAGCCTGATAGTGTTCCAGCCCTTCTATCGTCAAGGGCAGTTGTTCCTGGGTCATCATATTTATCCTTAATGTTTAATTAACCAATCGTAGCCGCGGCTTTCTACTTCCAGAGCAAGCTCCTTGCCTTCGGACTTGAGGATCTTACCATCATGCAGGATATGAACAAAATCAGGCTGGATATAATTAAGCAGGCGCTGATAATGGGTGATCAAAATGATGGCATTGTCCTTGCGGCGTAATTTATTGACGCCTTCAGCCACGATCTTCATGGAGTCGATGTCCAGGCCCGAATCTGTTTCATCAAGGACAGCCAACCGCGGATTTAACACCGCCATCTGTAATATTTCATTGCGTTTCTTTTCCCCGCCGGAGAAATCCACATTGACCGGCCGGTCAATGAATTTGTCATCCATACACAATAATTTCATTTTCGCGCGAAGGTACTTATCAAAATCTATGGGGTCCATCTCCTCGGCCCCTTGATGCCGGCATACGGCATTAAATGCGGCGCGTAAGAACACGGAACTGGGCACCCCTGGGATTTCTACAGGGTATTGAAAGGCCAAAAAAATCCCTTCACGGGCACGGGCATCCGGCTCCATGCCCACCAAATTAATTTTCTTAAAATTAACTTCATACTCCATGGAACCGCCGGTGACTTCATATTGCGGATGGCCGGCAATCACCTTGGATAAAGTACTTTTGCCCGAACCATTGGGCCCCATGATCGCGTGCACCTCGCCGGCGCCAATCGTCAAATTGATACCTTTTAATATTTCCTTGCCTTCAATACCGGCGTGTAAATCTTTGATTTCTAACATTACCCTACACTCCCTTCCAATTTCATCTCCAATAATTTGACCGCCTCTACGGAAAATTCCAAAGGCAGCTCTTTAAACACATCCTTGCAAAAGCCGTTGATGATCAAAGATATGGACTCTTCCAAATCCAGGCCGCGGGAGCGCAGATAGAACATCTGTTCCGCGTTGATCTTGGAGGTAGAAGCCTCATGCTCGAGGACGGCGGTGTTATTCTTGACTTCAATATACGGAAAGGTATTGGCCGAGCAATTGTTTCCCACCAGCATGGAATCACATTGGGAAAAATTACGCGCCCCATCGGCCGTTGGCATGATCTTGACCAGGCCCCGGTAACTGTTGTGCGCAAAATCCGATGAAATACCCTTGGAGACAATGGTACTCTTGGTGTTCTTGCCGATATGGATCATCTTGGTCCCGGTATCCGCAATCATCCGGTTATTGGTCAGGGCGACAGAATAGAATTTACCGGTGGAGTTGTCCCCCTGAAGAATGACGCTGGGATATTTCCAGGTGATGGCGCTGCCCGCTTCAACCTGGGTCCATGAAATTTTGGAATTAATGCCCTGACACTTGCCGCGTTTGGTGACAAAATTATAGATGCCGCCCCGGCCTTCTTTGTCCCCGGAATACCAATTTTGCACGGTCGAATATTTGATCTCAGCATTGTCCAGGGCGATCAACTCGACAACGGCCGCGTGCAATTGATTCGTGTCCCGGGTGGGGGCCGTACAGCCTTCCAGATAACTGACATAACTGCTGTCTTCAGCGACAATCAAGGTGCGCTCAAACTGACCGGTGTTCTCGGAATTGATCCGGAAATAGGTCGATAACTCCAGGGGACAATGCACCCCTTTGGGTATATAACAAAATGAACCATCGGAGAAGACGGCTGAATTGAGCGCCGCATAAAAATTATCTGCATAAGGCACAACCGACCCTAAATATTTTTTGACCAAATCAGGATGATGGGCGACCGCCTCAGACATGGAACAAAAGATAACGCCATGTTTGGCCAACTCTCCCTGGTGGGTTGTCCCCACTGAAATACTGTCAAAGACCGCGTCCACCGCCACTCCGGTCAGGCGCTTTTGTTCACTTAAAGGGATGCCGAGACGGTCAAAGGTCTTGAGCAATTCTTCATCGACCTCTGCCAAACTGGCAGGGCTTTCGTTTTTCTGCTTGGGCGCGGCATAGTAAAAAATATCCTGATAATCAATGGGGCCGTAGTCAAAATTTGGCCAGCTGGGCTCATGCATTTTTTGCCAATGACGAAAAGCCTTCAGACGCCATTCCAGCATCCATTCCGGTTCCTTCTTCTTGCCGGATATCATGCGCACAGTATCTTCATTAAGGCCTTTGGGCGGCTTATCTTCGGCTATGTTTGTGTGGAAACCATAGCGGTATTCACCGGCGCCGGCGAGTTTGTTGTCTTCCAACTCTTTTTGTTTGACTATATCGGACATATTTTTCCTTTTGCTTCGTCGATTCCCCCTCCCTGGCCCTCCCCACAAGGGGGAGGGAAATAAGGATAAATTTAATCCTTAGATTCAGCGTGTTGAAA
>CAZKUL010000203.1:0-3559 GCA_964555945.1 uncultured Planctomycetales bacterium | reverse complement strand
CTGGAAGAAAAAGTCATTGCTTTTGTGGAAAAATTGGTAAAATAACAGGGATTCATCTATGGCTAATTTAACCTTATATCACTTTATGGCCTGCCCCTATTGTCAACGGGTCCGGGATTTTTTAAGCAAAGAAGGAATAACCGTACCCATGAAAGACACCCGTGAAAACCCTGGCTTTCGTGAGGAACTGATCAAAATCGGCGGGAAGCCTCAAGTGCCTTGCCTTCTGATAGACGGACATGCCCTATACGAATCCCTTGATATCATCGAATGGTTTAAAAAGAATTATAAAAAATGACTACCGAAGAAATAAAACAACGCATTGAATCGGCAATACCTGGATCCAGCGCGTATGTGCTGGATCCCATGAGTGATGGGGCGCATCTGCAGGCTTTTGTCATCTCCCCTGCTTTTGAAGGGCTGCCTGTGTTTAAACAACAACAAATGGTCATGGCTGCCATCAAGGATATTTTTGAAATCGTCCATGCCCTGGGGTTAAAAACTTTTACGCCGGGCAAATGGAGTGAAGTTAAGATGCAGTATGGATTTTAAGAAAAAAGGAGAATGTATGTTGAATGATCAATTACGTCAAGAGATTGAAAAGGATATCAAGAATAACAAGGTCGTGATTTTTATGAAAGGCACCCCTGAGGCCCCTATGTGCGGTTTTTCGGGGAAGGCGGTGCAGATCCTGCAGTCTTACGGCGTTTCTGTCAAAGGCCATAATGTTTTGGCCAGTGAAGAGTTGCGCCAGGGTATCAAGGAATTCACCAACTGGCCGACCATCCCCCAAATATTCATCAACGGCGAATTCGTCGGTGGCGCGGACATCATCACTGAAATGCATGAGAACGGCGAGCTGGCCCCCATGCTCAAGTGAAGTGGACGTCACATGGATATGCCTAAAGTCGCGATCGATTGATGGACTTGCTTATAGATTTGTGTCAGGGACAGCCATAGCCACCAGGACAGAATGCAGACGGCGATACTGACCGCTATTTTAACCAGGATGTTCCAACGGGGCTGGATCCATACCAAAGGAAGCCCCAAGGGTCCTACCGACAACAATACCAAGACAATAAATCCTGTTCGGGTATACCACGGTTGCTTGGCGGCAGGGCGTTTAGTCCCATCCAAAAACTCCCCGCAGTGTTTGCACTTGATAGCCTCATCCTGAATTTCTTCCGCACAAAAGGGACATTTTTTCATAATTTAATCGTTGGTGTTGGTTTTGATAGCGCCAAATACCAAATAAAGATAAGACTAATAAAGGGCACAATAACCAAAATGCCTGACCAGCGGGGCTTATGGCATTTATCCGCAATATCCATCCATAATATGACAAAAATAACAATACCAACCAAGGGTATAAGTGACAATAAAAGCCACCATCCGGGTCTACCTGCAATCTTACATGTCAAATAGATGTTGACGAGAGGCACCCAGGCCATCCATGGATTTTCCACATTCAGGTTTTTCGCTATCATAAAGGTTGGGATACAATAATGTAAAACATAGAGAAAAACAATGAACAGAAAAACGACCCCCATCACTTTAGACAATACTGCCGCATTAAATGATGGGCCCGTGCGGGCATTTATTTGTTTTGGGAAAGCAGGCGTTGGAACAACAGCAGTTGGAACAATTACTGGTGTTGAAACCTCTGAGTTAGGTTGACTATTAATTGTACTAGCACCTGTCACCATTGACGGAGGATCCTGGGCAGGGTGTGTGGGCGCAACGTCTGTCACGGGGCTGATCGCGGGCACTGGCAGCGTCGGAGTCTCAGGAGGCGTCACCAAGGGTTCTACATGCCTTTTGTGTATCACCCGCTTCTTATGCCTGATGACGGGATTCCCATTGATGGAATCAATTTCGTCATCATAGTAGGTCAATACGATCCCTACCCCCTCATCAAACTTGACATATTTGTCTGTCTTCTCAACAATCTTGCCTTCCAATGTCCTGCCTGACCGCAAAAGAAGCTCATCCGCCTGACAAACATTAACCATACAAAAGAATAATATTGCCATCCATAAGACTCTCATGACCACTCCTCAGGTTGTTGGCGGTAATTTTGGCTCAAAAGGTTGATAACCGACGTTTAAACTGGAAAAGAAATAATAATTAAAATAAGAGGCAAACACTGATGCTGGTAAATAGGCAAAGTAGATAAGTATCAACATGCCTATAAAGAATGGAATACCGATGATGATTGAGAGAATGATGAAAAGCAGCTTTAACTTTAAAAAGACAGCTAATATCAAATAGAGCATCCCAAAAATTAAAAGTCCCGCCAATAGGACCCCAACCATCACAAAGATCAAGACAATGCCCATGGCTATACTTAAAACTAAAGATATCAAAATCAAGAACAACAAGTACCCTCCAAAATCTCTCCTGTTTTCCCAGTAAATTTTCCAAAATTTGGACCAAGCTTCACCAAGTGGACAACGGTCCATGGCCATGATCAAGACCATGAAATTTCCGAGATATATACTTACGATAAGAATTGACCAGTACAACAAAAAGGCAACGGCCAATACACATAAAATAATAAACACCCACCATATACCTAAATTGGCAAGGTTGAATTTTGAAAACATGGCTAAGGCGATACCCGCGCAGATAAAAATCCATATACCGCCAATGATCGCCAGCATATTCAATAGATAAAATTTAAAAAGTGACCTGGCCGCGGTGCGGTACTGACCAAAAATTTGAGTGATTGACACATCCCCATGCACAAGCACATGAAACCAAATGAATTTAAAGCGCGCCGAAAGCCACATTCCCAATATTGACAGTGCAATAAAAAGAACCCCCACCATGGCAACCACCTCCCACATCCAGGGATGCGCAGCGGCAAATGCTTTGTATGAGAAATTCTTTTGAGCCGGAGAATGGGCCCCAAGCTTAGTTGACTGGGAAGAAGGATGGGAATGGTTCGGAAAACCACCAAAATTACAAAAGCCAGCGAAACTTCCCGAAAGCACCATGATCAGGACCCAGCGTAGCCATTTCTTGGGAGCAAAAGGACGAAACAAAACTTCTTCCATCTTTTGAAACGCCTGGCTGATCAGATCAGTGAACTTAACGGTTCTCATGGATGCTTTTATGGTATCATCAGCGCCTGCCCTAAACAACGGGTATTGAATAAATTTATATGGTTCACTTTTCCTTTGGCACCCCGTGGGGTTTGTGCTAATATATGCCCTTTACCGAGTTGTCATTCCCGCGAAAGCGGGAATCCTTTAATATGGATCCCCGATTAAAGCATTCGGGGATGACAATTGGATTTTAAAGGAAACTTATGAATAAAGAATCCGCAAAAACACAACCTAAAAAAGCCATCAACGGTGCTGAAGCCCTGATCAAATGTTTGGAGAACTTTGGCGTTGAATATATCTGGGGACTCTCCGGAGGCGCGGCCATACCTATTTTCGATGCCCTGGTTGGCTCCAAGATTAAATTGATTTTGACCCGCCATGAACAAGGCGCCACCCATATGGCTGACGGTTATGCCCGCGTCACCGGCAAACCCGGAGTTGTGCTGGTG
>CAZKUL010000202.1:0-3565 GCA_964555945.1 uncultured Planctomycetales bacterium | reverse complement strand
TACATCGACAAGGAAGACAGTCCCAGGCCTTTGACTTATCAATTAGAATTATTGCGTAAAGTCGGATATAATAAGGTGGAAATTTTACATAAGAACACCTGTTTTGTTGCCTTTGGGGCCATCAAGGAATAGTCTAATGTATTCCACCTTCATTCTGGTCTTTTATCTTGTTCTTGGGTTATGCCCGTCGTCCTTTGCCGCCCAATACCTTCAGATTCCGAAAGCAGATAGATTATTGATGGCTGAGCGGGTATTTAAGAATGAGTGTTATGATGAGCGAGACTGTTTGCTCGAGTGGGATAAAGGTGAAGATTTTTTGTCTATAGGCCTGGAGCATTTTATCTGGTCGCCTGCCAACTCTTCGAGCATATTCAAGGATACTTTCAAGTCCTATCTTGAATATGCCCGTGAAAAAGGGAAACATCTGCCCAAGGTCCTTGACAAAAATCCTTTGCCTCCATGCCCCTGGGACTCCAGAGGACAATTCCTAAAAAGTAAAAACAGCCGTGAATATCAGGATATTACAGAATTTTTGATAAAGACCAAACAATGCCAGGCTGATTATCTAATTGAAACAGCCAGGCAGTCTTTGCAGAAAATCATCAGGGCTTCACCTCAAAGTCAACTCACGAACATACAGAATAAGATTGCTCTCCTGTCCAATAATCCTGATGGCGTATACGCCATTATTGATTATGTCAATTTTAAAGGGACAGGGATTGGGGCTTCTGAAAAATACGAGGGTGAAGGTTGGGGATTATTGCAGGTATTAGAGGGGATGCGTGATGGGATCAAGCCCCAAGAAGTATTACCTGATTTTGTCAGGTCCGCCCGGAATGTGCTTAACCACAGGGTATTTAATGCCCCCCATGACAGGCATGAGGAAAAGTGGCTGCCGGGATGGCAGAAGAGGGTTGATACCTATCTTGCCATTGATGCTCCCCAATGATATAGTAGTCCCCCATGGAACAAATACAAAAAGGGATTTATGAGCACTACAAAGGCAACCGTTACGAAGTACTTGATGTAGCCGTGCATACCGAAACCCGTGAAGTCATAGTCATTTATAAAGCACTCTATAAGGGTGATTTTCCAGAAGGGACCCTCTGGGCGCGGCCATTGACGATGTTTAAAGAAAATGTAATTCTAAATGGCAAATCCGTGCCAAGATTTCGCTTATTGTCATCTTAAAGCAACGCTTCATTTTAAAGGAGATATCCAATGAAAAAACGTGTCGTTGTTGTTACCGGAGGCAATCGCGGCATAGGACTTGAAATTTGCCGCCAGCTGGCAAAATTAGATTTAATTGTGGTCCTGACTTCTCGCCAGGAAAAAGAAGGCACAGAGGCTGTGGCTGATCTTAATAAAAGTGGCGTGACAGTAAATTATCACCAACTTGATGTAACCAATGCATCGCAAATTCTAAAATTAAAAGATTTTTTATCTGAAGAATTTGGCCGCTGTGATGTTTTGGTCAATAACGCGGGTGTTTTTTTAGACAACAAAGAGAGCGATTTTTTACATACTGATGTGGCCACCGTGCATCAGACCATGGAAACAAATGTTTATGGCCCTTATTTACTCTGTCAGGCCCTGGTGCCGCTGATGACAAAGAACAATTATGGCCGTATTGTTAATATTTCAAGCGGACTGGGACAATTAAGTGAAATGGGCAGCAGGTATATCGCTTACCGGATGTCTAAGACAGCGATCAATGTCATCACAACTGTTTTAGCGGCAGAACTTGCAGGCACCAATGTTTTGGTGAACAGCATGTGTCCTGGTTGGGTCAAAACCCGAATGGGCGGGGCCGGGGCCATTCGTTCCGTGGAAGAAGGCGCTGATACAGCCGTTTGGCTTTCAACCTTACCTGACGGAGGTCTCAGTGGAAAAATTTTCCGCGACCGTAAGGAAGTTTCCTGGTAAAAAAGGACTCAATGAAAGCCCTAATCAACACTTTAATTGTATTTTGCCTCATTGTTCCTTCCAGCCTTGCTAAAGAAGCCGGGGCAGATTTGACCATTATCCAGGGCCAAACCAAACGTATCCTGACAAAAATGGATTTTCGGCAATTACACTTAGATTCCATTGTCGTGCAAGATCCCGTTTATAACAAACATAAGCGCTACGCCGGTTATTGGCTTTCAGATATCTTTGCGTTAGCCGGCATACATTCCGATCCGGATAGTCTCTGGACCTTCACTGCTTTAGATGGATATAAGGCCAGCATATCATTCAAAGACGTCCAACAATCCGGTTGCAAAGCATTTTTGGCTGTCGAAGATCTGGACAAAGAAGAAGGATGGGAAAAGATACAACAAGGCAAGGAGTGGATATCTCCCGGACCTTATTATGTGGTCTGGCAAACCCCCATGGAAGATGTAACACCCACCATCAAACTGCCTTGGCCCTATCAAATGGTTGCAATAACCATCCATAAGACCGATGAGTCCCGGCAAAAACTCTTTCCTGATAGCGAAGACAAGAGCGATTCCGTCAGCCGGGGATATAAGGTTTTTGAGAAGAATTGCGTGGCCTGTCATTCCCTAAATTTAGAAGGGGGAGTGGTAGGACCGGAATTAAATGTGCCTAAAAACATATTAGAATATGAAGACAGGAATTTTTTAAAATCATTCATCAGCAATCCAAACTCATTTAGGGCCAGAAGTAAAATGCCAGCCTTTAACAGCCTATTATCGTCACAAGAGATCAATGACGTGCTGGATTATCTGGCTTGGATAGGTAAACATAAAATTTCATGAATAAAATCGAAATAAAAGTCTTGTCCAACAATTAAGCAAATAACGATTCCCCCCTCTTTTTTTAAAGAGGGGGCTAGGGGGAGTTAAAGTAACTTTAATTCTTGATTCATGTTCTCTTAATCAGGAGCCTATTAGGCTACAGTGGTGATGAAAAAAATACTTTTAATTATCCTTATTGTTGTGGCTGTAATACTGCTTTTCATCGGTATTATTGGTTACTTTTATCTGGGCACCATTGTCAAATTAGGTATTGAAAAATTTGGGCCCGAAATAACCAAGGTCTCAGTTAATGTAAGTTCAGTCAATGTTTCTCTCTTATCAGGGACTGCGTCCATCAAAGGTCTGGTTGTTGGAAATCCGCAAGGTTTTACGCAACCGCAGGCCATTAACTTCGGGAATATAAGCATAAATCTTGATCCATCTTCAATCCTTTCGAATAAAATAGTGATCCATTCTGTCCGGGTTGATTCACCGGTGATAACTTATGAAAGCGCTCTCGGTGGAAGTAATTTGAGTAAAATCCTAAGCAACGTGAACGCCACTGACAAAAATTCTAATACTACCGGCAATACACCAAGTCCTTCAGCTGCATCTAAGCCAGCTTCAACAATTGAAATAGATGATTTTCTAATTACCGGAGCTAAAGTCAATCTTGGTATCTCGGGGATCATCAGCAAGACACTTCCTTTGGGTGATATTCATTTGACTAATTTAGGCAAAGGCAACAATGGCTTGACGCCGGTGAAACTGACCCAGGCCATCCTTAAGGCTATTCTTGAGGGGGCCCTAAAGGCGGTTACAAG
>CAZKUL010000201.1:0-3589 GCA_964555945.1 uncultured Planctomycetales bacterium | reverse complement strand
ACCATCCCAGCCTCGTCCATGATAACCACCGTGCGGTTATCAATATCCTTCTGTGATAGCCACGAATGGATCGTTTTTGATTCGATGCCGGATTCCTTTTGTAAACTCTGCGCGGCCTGGCCAGAAAATGCAATACCCTGAACTTTCCAGCCTTCTTCTTTATATGACTCATTAACTGCGGCAAGCATGGTTGACTTGCCCACACCAGCTCGACCCTGGATGACCGCAAGCGCACTATCGCCCGTGGCTGTTTTGATGGCTATTTCTTGCTCCTGGCTAAAGGGATGCTTGCCGCCAATGCCCTGCTCGATGGCCAACTTTGAATCAACGCCATAGTTATTTTTATTAACCATCTGCTCAACCTTAGTCATAATCCCTTGCTCTATGTCGGCCATCTTGGGTGTCGTCATTAAATCACGATCAAGGCCTACCACATAACCTTTGTTCTGGGCCGTGGACACTAATTTCAATACATCATCGGCACTGCGTTCCCCTAAAGAGGCCCGCGCGGTTTCCCTTAACAATTCTTTCTCTTCAAAGGTGGATTCTTGGGATGTTAATTTTTCACCGGCTTGGGATAGAATTTCGTGATTGGTTTTGGTTGTTTTGAAAATTTCTTGTTTCTGTTCGATACTAAAATCAACTCCAGCTTCCCGGGCCTCTTTGCCCCAGGCCTGTTCTCTTTCTACAAGATTTGTAGTTTCTTTGTCCGGCCTGGTCGCTAACACGATTCCCCGTGTTCCGGCATAACTGTTAATGCCATACTCCTGGGTCAATTTGTCTATCTCCTGGTCCCGCTTGGAAAAAAGTTTTTCTGCTTCTATCGAAACATCCTTTAATCGGAAAGTCCCTTTTGTTCCTTCTTCTATTTCATAGCCAAGCTTGCGCATTTCCCAGGCTAACTCAACCTGGTAAAGCGCACCGGCGGCCATTTTATGGTTATAAAAATTACGGCTATCTAGTGTGCCGACCGTTCCATCTTGCCGGACAGAAAAATTAGTGACAACCACATGGGAATGTAATTGAGGATCTCCCTGCCGGCTGGTGTAATGATTAAACCGCGCGGCCACAAGGTTAGCATACTCGTGAATTGCCCCTCCTTGACCCCGCCTGGTCGTTATATTGCCCTCCAAGTAGTCAAAGGCTGTCTCAACAGCCTTCTGGTGTGCTAATTCGATTCCCTGCCTATGATGGGCCTCTGCTCCGGCCCAGGCTATGGATACAGACTTAGGCGCCGAAAAGGTCAAATCCCAACCCATCTGCCTGTTTTCTTTGCCTGCGTTTTGTACCTCTTCGCCACCTACATAACCAGCCAACCCTAACTGAAAATCCTTCCGATCAACGGCTCCTACAAGCCCTAAATCTTCTGACCCGCGCCCCATCCATACCCCTTGATGGTCCAAGTCTTCCACGTAATAATCAGCAGAGTATTCTTGGTAATAGGTGGCAGCAAGCTTGGCCGCGGCACCACCCCCTGATAGATTGCCTAATGCCCGAAGCGACATCATGGCCCAACCTCCCAAGGCTTTACCAGTCCCGTATCATTAGGGTCATCATCTAATGAAGACTTCTGACTTAGCCATGCCGCTGGCTCAAATAATTTTGCATTTTTGGCTATTGGCTGATAAATCCACTGAAACATTATCAACGGCCAAGAGCTAACATGTAAAACCCCTGTCAAATTTTCAAGATTAGCTATCTCAGTCGAGTTAAAAACCGCCCTTGTACGTAATACTTTTTGCTCACTTGTTGTTCTAACTGTCTTAGATGAAAACAACCCTTCGGAACTGACTCCTGTAGAAACTTGCTTCTCAAAAATGTCCTGATCACCTAACGCACGCGAAGCCCATTCACTTGTTTTGGGATCTGAACACCTTAAGACTATCTTTGTTCCAAATGAATTTGATAAAGAGCTTGCCAATCCCAAGCCAAAATTATGCTCAACCTTACCCATGTCCTGAATACCGGCAACCACACATAAACCTTTTGAACGACCTGTAGTTGTCGCCTTGATTAAATCATCTAATTTTCCCAAGGCAGACATTTCATCCAAAAATAACCATGTCCTTGTGCCCGATTCATCTTCCCCGGACAACAATTCATTGATAATCAACGGAAGGACTATATTGGCTGTCGCATCTGCTATTGCTGAATGCGCGGGAATGCCCCCTAGAATCAAAAACTTACTGTCACTATGTATCCATTTCCTTAATGATCGCCCGCCTTTGGGCCATGCCTTTGCAAAACAGCCTATCGTCTTTTCTGTCTTAGATAAAAGTGTTGAGTACACGTCCCCTGCTGATGCACGACCACCCTGCTCTACAATGATAAGATTAGCCGCAGTCTGACCATCTTTAAAACTTGCCAATAACGTATACAGGTCTTTCCGGCCTAGATTAATAATCTTCCACACATCACTCCATCCCCACGGCTTTCCTTTGGCGTCCAAATAACAAAAAATAGCTTTTATAATTGTTCGGGCAGAGTTTGGAAAATGATCTTGGGGTTCATATTGTTTTTCAGGAATAAGGTAATCTGTCATTTGTTGCGCATCACCATAGCCTTTAATATCCTCCCCTGGTAACCAAATCATTGATCGCTTATCCCATGCCGCCAATAAATCAACCCCCGGACGCCCCATAAATGATTGGGTAAACAATCCCTTGTTATCCCAAATAATAGCCCTATCCTTGGGTCTCTTATAAACTTCTTCTGCCCAATGATGGATCAACTGCGTCTTTCCTGAACCAGGAGAACCTATCGCAAGAATACCTTCGGTTTCCTTCCTATAAACAAAAGCATGCCCTGGAAATAAATTAATGCCTCCAGCCCCCTCCTTGGCACTTAATTTGTCAAACACCTTATATGTCTTGTCCCCACGCACCAACTGGTTCCCGCGATAATACTCCCCTCCCATATTATGGAAATCCTTGCTTCCTACATCCGGGACATCACTAAATTTATGCAACGCCCATCCGCATGTAGGCACACATTCCGCTAACACTGTTACTATATAATTCCATCCACTTAAATAGGCTAACCCCAAAGCACCCACAAAGCATAAAACTACTGTTACCCAATAAGCGGGCGGTACATTTCTGGCTTTAAGCATATAAAAATAAAGAAATGTAAATAAAACTCCGACACCTTGTGGGGTTCTTGCGAATAAGAAGAATTTTTGTTCTAGCTCTCCAAGTCTATTCAAAGCAGCAGAAAATGGCCCGCTTGAAGCAGTCATGCTCAAAATCTGATCATCAGTCCAAACATACTGTCCTAGTAAATAACTTGCACCCCAAGACAGCCCAAATTGAACTGCGGAAACTAAAAAACACCATTTAAAAAACCAAAAAATTTGTTGATTGATTTCATCGGATTTCATAGCCCTCCTTGGTCGTATTCCTTTAATAAGTGTTGCGTTAATTTATCAATCATCTGTTGGCTTTGGTTTTGAGTTTTGCCCATGGCTATAACCAAGACCGGAATAAGCCGGCGCACGGCCATGCTAACCGCATGGGTATCCTGGCGGATTTTTTTTGGGTGAGAGTCACGAATTATTTGCCGAAGATACCCCGATGTTGTCAGCCCTAAT
>CAZKUL010000200.1:0-3616 GCA_964555945.1 uncultured Planctomycetales bacterium | reverse complement strand
ATGGGACAATGGTCGTATCTACCCAATAATAGGTGCCATCTTTAGCTCTATTACGGACCTCGCTCTTCCAGACTTTGCCCTGGGCAATGGTACGCCATAGGTCCCGAAAAAACTCTTTTGCATGATGACCAGAGTTAATGATCCTGTGATCCTTCCCTAAAAGTTCTTCCCTTGTATATTTCGATATCTGACAAAATGTATCATTAACGTAAATGATTTTACCTGTCTGGTCGGTGATGGCAACAATGGAGGAAGCATCAAGAGCGTGCTTGATGTCAGATAATTCTTTTTGCGGATTTAAAGAAATTTTTTCAGGGTTTAACGGCATTAATACATAATTCTACATATTTTCCATTATATGTCAAAATATTAATATCCTGCGGCCACTACGTAGTATTACTTAAAGTTATAAGCATCCCCTCGTATTTATTTTATGTCGTTGGGGTATTAATCTAATTTTTATAAATTTTAATAAACTAATGAAAGGACAACAGTATGAGACACAGAACGAAAAAATACAAAAAAAAGCAACCCGCAAAAGCCCAAACAAATAACGTATAGTTGATGTCAGAAGTAAAATCCTTGACGCTAATTATATTAAGAAAAAACAAATCAAATCCCACGATAAGACTGAAAGATGAGCTAAATTAAACATCAGAAAGATCGAGAACATCCCCATTTGTTTGGTCCGGTATGAAATAGGTATCCATACCTTCTTTAAAAACTACATAAGCCCGCTTTCATGGCTCATTGTTAATTAAACGCCACTTATGGCCTGAACCGGTAAGATCCATAGCCAGTAAAACATCACCCGAATGGATCGTGAATGTTGCACCACTCAAGGTTATAAATTCGAGAACACCAGCTAACGTAATGACGTAATGACGTATTGAAGGATAGGAGCATTGTGCCAGTCAAATGATGAATGTGCCGGCGTTTCCTTAAAAAGGATAGATTTTGATTCGACTAATTCACCTCCACTCAAACTACCACGTCCCACGTGAGAATTCCCGTCAGAACCAGTATAGAGGCAATATGCTCGGATCATAGTGTGATATTATTGATGTGCTATTTAGAATCGTTAATTTCATAAATAACCTTGATAAACTGTGGCTTATGTAACAACGTCCTTGATTTTGCTTTCCCCATTTCCTTGTTTTCCTTCTCCCATTCCATTTCATCAGCTTTTTTTACTACCCCTACCAGATGTCCCCTCTGTCTAATATTATAAAGTCCTCTGCAATGACTGCAGTCGATCTCCCATAAATATTCTATTCCCTCTCTTCCTTTATCAGGCATCCTCTCAGACATCTTAAATTTCCCTTTCCCGCACATACAAGCACATTCACTTAAGTTGATTTCATAGCTTCCCATAATTTTTATCTCCTGGTTTTAAACTCTTCTTATTATTTATCATAATTTTAGAAAAATTTGTATGATCGTGTCACGGGTTATAATACCTACAGGCTTGCCATATTCGTCAACAATGGGAATACAGCCAAATTTAAAACGAACCATGTCCTTCATAATATCTTCAAGGGTATTCTCCGGTTTAAGAAAATAGGGATCTTTGACCATGACATTTTTAAGAATAAACGAATCCAACATATCCTTGTCGTAATACCAACTGCCATCCTCCAGTCGCCGGGGAGAGTGTATTTTATATAAATCCCGCTGACCGATCAGACCTACTACACGTCCAGCGTCGTTAATGACCGGTAAATGGCGAATATCATAAGTAGCAAATTTGTCCTGAATGATATGGAGTTCATCGTTCTCATGAACTGTAATCACAGGAGATACCATCACATCCTTGACTTTGATGTAATGCAGTAATTTCTCAAGCACAGGAAACTCCTTTATAGGTCTTTTCAAACATCGCAGCTAACTCACGGGCTTTATGATCATAGGCTTCTTTATCTTTCCATGTATCGCGAGGATTTAAAACTTCATTAGGAACGTCAGGACAACTGATAGGAACATTTAATCCAAATATAGGGTCCTTTGTCGTCTTAACATCTTTCAAGGCACCGGACAAAACAGCTTTTACGATGGCGCGTGTTAAAGAAAGCTTTATCCTTTCACCTGTACCATAAGGTCCTTCGCTCCAGCCGGTATTAACAAGCCAAACATCAACCTTATGCCGACGAATCTTCTCACCTAATAATTGTGCATAGGTGGCCGGTGGCAAAGCCATAAAAGGGGCCCCAAAACAGGTGCTAAATGTTGCTTGAGGCTCTTTAACACCCGCTTCCGTCCCAGCTACTTTAGCTGTATATCCGCAAAGAAAATGATACATGGCCTGCTCTTCTGTAAGTCTAGATATGGGAGGCAAAACCCCAAAAGCATCGCAGGTCAGCATAATGATATTCTTAGGGTGGCCGCCTTTGCCGGTCAACGTCATATTAGAAATATGTGATACTGGATAAGAGGCTCGAGTGTTTTCCGTCAATGAAGCGTCATCCAGATCAACGTGTCTTGTTTGCGTATCCATGACCACGTTTTCTAGCAATGTCCCGAAGCGTCTGGTTGTTTCGTAAATTTCCGGTTCTCCCTTCGGTGACAAATGAATGACTTTGGCGTAGCATCCTCCTTCAAAATTGAAAATGCCAACATCACTCCATCCATGTTCATCATCACCTATTAACGTACGATCTGAGGAAGCCGATAATGTTGTTTTACCGGTTCCCGAAAGCCCAAAGAAAACAGCGACATCATTTACGTCCTTTCCATAGTTGGCAGAAGAATGCATGGTCATGATCCCTTTTTGAGGTAATAGATAGTTCATAACTGTAAAAATAGATTTCTTGATCTCACCCGTGTATCCGGTGCCTCCGATCAAAATCAATTTCTTGCCAAAATCCACAAGGATAAAGGCACTTGAATGCGTTCCATCAATCTCAGGTTCAGCATGAAAATTTGGCGCATGAAGTACTGTAAAACCTGGTATATGGCAAGCTAATTTCTCTGCGTTCAATTCGCGAATAAACATATTACGCGCAAAAAGAGCATAAACTGCTCCCTCAGTAATTACCCGAATTGGCATACGAAAACGTTCATCAGCCCCAGCATAGCAATCTTCAATAAAAATATCCTTTCCTTGAAAATAAGCCAACATACGACGCTTCAAGGCTTCAAATTTCGCTGATTCAAACGGCTGGTTTACTTTCCCCCAACAAATTTTTTTTTCACTGGATAATTCTTTAACAAAAAATTTATCCTGAGGTAAACGTCCCGTATACCGCCCTGTTTGCATCACAAGAGGTCCCAAATGGCTTATTTTTCCTTCATGACGGCGTATTGCCTCTTCATAAAGCACCGGTGTGGACAAATTCCAATAAACGTGACCGGTATTATCAAGCCCCAATGCTATTAAACTTTCTTGTCTATCTAAAACCGACGCACTTGTTGTTACTTTCTCTGTGACTGTATTCATTTTAGTTAACCTTTCTTCTATGCTGGCATATACTTTACCTGGCATTTACATAATCTGAGTATAAACGAGAATACGGCAGGGAAACATTCGCTAAAACACTCATAAATCTACGTAATAATACGTAGAATTAAAGTAGGAGGTGGAGAATTACTTTCTTCCCCACCGTCCTCTCACACCACC
>CAZKUL010000199.1:0-3620 GCA_964555945.1 uncultured Planctomycetales bacterium | reverse complement strand
GATTTGCAGCTGAAACTGCAGCACCGGCTTTCCCTCGATCCCATTGCCACCGCCCGTATCGAAGAATTGATGGGGACGCTCAAGGATGAATATACTATTGTGATTGTCACCCACAATATGCAGCAAGCGGCCAGGGTCTCGGATAAAACAGCTTTTTTGATGCATGGGCAGATCATTGAGTTTACCAAAACGACGGATTTCTTTACCAAGCCGTCCAATAAGATTACGGAAGATTATATTACTGGTAGGTTTGGTTAATTTTTTTCCTCCCCCTTGATGGGGGAGGTTTGGTGGGGGTGTTTATTGTTGTTAATTCCCCCTCCCTAACCCTCCCCACAAGGGGGAGGGAATTCTGGAGAATATCATGCTCAGAGAAAACATCACGGAATTAAAGCACCTGCTGATCCAGGATGCCGGTTTGGTGGAGGATATGATCAGCCGCAGTATGCGGGGGCTTTTGGAAAAGAACGCGGATATGCTCTATGAGGTGGTGAAACATCAAGAACCCCGCGTGAACGCCTATGACCGGTCTATTGATGAATTATGCGTTCAGACCCTGGCCCAGTTCGAACCGGTGGCCCGTGATTTACGTTTGGTCATTATGATCATTAAGATGAACAAAGACTTGGAAAGAATGGCGGACCATGCGGTCAATATTTCCGAAAGCGGCCTGTATTTGATTGCCAACCCCTTTTTGGGCTCTTATGACG
Source organism: uncultured Planctomycetales bacterium (assembly GCA_964555945.1). GTDB lineage: Bacteria > Omnitrophota > Gorgyraeia > Zapsychrales > Fredricksoniimonadaceae > JABDGZ01. Next base: position 2,910 of record CAZKUL010000199.1, on the reverse strand, counting down.
ATTTACGGTCCATGGGGGAGAATACAGTGGCCATGATGAAGGACGGCATTAATGCCTTTGTCAATGAGGATGTGCTCTTGGCCCAGTCTGTGTGTGACCGGGACAATATTGTGGATGAAGCGGGGGACAAGATCCTCAAGGACTTGACCGCTGTCATGAAGGGCAAAAAGGACATCATTCCAAGGGCCCTGGCCCTGATGCGCATTGCCCATAATTTGGAACGTATCGCGGACTTATCCACCAATATTGCTGAAGAGGTCATTTATATTGTGGACGGCCGCGATATTAAGCATCATAATATTGAATTGGAGCCATAAAACCATTGAAATGAAGGTTTTTGGTGCCTGATTGCAGTCTTTTTGTTTAGCTCCTCATGTCATTCCGGCGAAAGCCGGAATCTTCTCCTATAGTTTAAAGACCCCGGCTTGCGCCGGGGTGACATATACCTCTAAACATCAAAGAACAACCTGCGCCAGTCTTTTCTGCCTCAAAAGAAGCTACTATCATCTTCGATTATTAAAATTTTCTTAAAAAACCTTGACATGGCGTTTTTACCATGGCAAAATATCGACACTTGGCAGGAAAGCGCTTTCTGCTGAGGGTATTTTTCCACCCTGGTGATTTCAGGCTTGACCGAGAAAGGAGGGATGCGTTAGAACGGTTAGAGATCATCGATTGGGGTCTATTATTGTCAATTCCTAGGCCAATAGACACCTAGATATATTACATATAAACTTTTCCTTTAATACTTGGGAGAAATAAATGAAAAAATTATTAGTGGCAGCAGTCATGGTGATGCTTGCCTCTCCGGCTTTCGCGGCCATTCAAAACGTGAAAGTCAGCGGGGATATCACCTCCACGTTTGTCGATCGTAACAATTTTGACCTGGGCGATACCGTTGGTACCAACCTGAATAACGGTACTGTTTTCACGGGACCTAATTTTCAACCGGTCGGCTTGAAAAAGCAAAATGTGTTCATTACCCAAACCCGCTTGCGTGTGGACGCTGATTTAAGCGATAATGTCTCCACAACAGTTGGTTTGATCAATGAGCGCGCCTGGAATGCTGAAGGTCAAATTGCCGGTAGCGGCGGTACTGGTCCTACTGGTTATGACTCTAATGTGCAGTTGTACTTAGCTTCTGTCACGATGCGTGAGCTGTTGTATTCTCCGCTAACTGTGACAGTGGGCCGCCAAGTGTTCAACTATGGTAATGGTCTTATCATGGGTGATGGCGGTGTCAATAACCTGGCTACAGGCAACTTGGCAAATATTGCCCAGGACCTGACCTTGAGAACAGCCTACGATGGTGTCAAAGCTATCTTAGATTATAAGCCTTTGACCATCGATATGTTCTACTTCAAGAACAACCAGAATCTAGTCAATGGTAATCCTAATTCCCATGAAAGCAGTTCTGACGTTTATGGGATCAACGCTAATTATCAGTTGAACGATCCGATGGCCACCGTTGTCGAAGCTTACACGTTTGCCAGGATCGACGGTCATGCTAACGCCAGTGCGCAAGGCAGCCCAGGTAGCACGGATAAGAGTGATACTCTTTTCGTTCCTGGTTTACGTGCCAGCACCAATCCTATTAAAGGATTGAATCTGCAGGCTGAAGGTGCCATGCAGCTTGGTAATCATCCTGTTTTAAATTTTGGAACAGGTACTCAGAAATCTGAACGTCGTTCAGCTATGGCTGCCCAACTTTTGGCCAGCTATTCGTTGCCGATGTTAGATAAATACAAACCGACCGTGAATGCATCCTACACCTACGTGTCCGGTGATCCTAACAGCGCCAGCGGCTCAACGACCCCAGGGGACCATGAAAAATATACCGCCTGGGATCCGTTCAATGAGATCCAAGGTGGTGGTACCATCTACAATACCTTGTTTCCTTTGAGCAATATGCACATCGTTTCCGCCGGTGCTTCAGCTAGTCCGCTGGAAGATGTGACTGCTGCTTTCACATGGAGTGGATTATGGGCTGCTGATCATTACAGCACAACCAATCCGTTATTCATTTATCAACCAGATGGTGGGACTCAACAGCTCGAGCCCGCAACCAATAATAAGAATACTGGTTTAGGTAATGAATATGACATCAACTTGACCTATAATTACACTGAAGATGTTACATTCGGCGTAAGTGTAGGTTGGTATGTGCCTGGCAATGCGTTGACATTAGCCAATCGCGATACAGCCAGCCAAGCCTTGGCCAACGTTGGAGTAAAGTTCTAATATTCCACAAGGTCAAAGTTGTTGTTTCAAAACCCCCGTTCGATGTTGAACGGGGGTTTTTATTTAATAAAATATTGTCATTGCGAAGAGCGAAGCGATGAAGCAATCTCAATTTATGGATTGCTTCGTCGCTGCCAAGCGCTCCTCGCAATGACGATTTCTATTTATAAAAATTTTTTACATTATCATTTTCATTTGTATTTTCTTTGTTATGATAATGGATAGTTGCACAGAAATGTTTTTTGGTTTGGACCAATCTTCTACTTTAAAAAACTTATAACCTATTAATATTAAATAATTTGCCGTCTGCGTCCTGGCAGGCCGAATTTTTTAGAAGTGACAGCATGACTCGTGACGAAATATACGACCATCTTGCCAAGGTCTATTTAGGCAAGCGTGAGAACGTTTTACCTCTAAAGGCTACACGCAAGCCTGTTAATCGCCCGTTACTGGTGATTAATATAGTGATCACGGCGGTGATCATACTTTCGACGGTGTACGGCTTTACGGCATTTTTGACCCGTCGGGGGGACTTAAAGTCGCAGGTTTTTTATGCGCTCAATAATAACCCTATTCGCATCGCCTATGATCTTGATGATCCGTATCCGGCGACAAAAACATTTTCGATCACCATCCCTAACAAGGATGTCTCGAAATACAAGGTCTTAA
>CAZKUL010000198.1:0-3623 GCA_964555945.1 uncultured Planctomycetales bacterium | reverse complement strand
GAAACTTGCATCCTTAATTTCGAGCTTTTCAGATATATTATTAAAACTTAATTTAAAGTATTGCATTAAAAGGGAGTTTTCTTATATGAATATAGGCGACAATATAAAATCTCAGAGGTTAAAAAGAAAGTTAACTCTAACGGAGTTGTCATTAAAGAGCGGAGTTCAATTAGCAACTTTGAGCCGCATTGAAAATAATAAAATGTCTGGGACTGTCAAATCACACAAATCTATTGCTCAAGCTATGGGGATCGATATAACAGATTTATTTAAAGGCAAGATAATTGAACAGGGGAATATTGAAACCATGGAAGTAAAAGGGATTTCTGATTTAAGTATTAAAGATGCAAGTGATAAAAGAATGAAGCCTCAGTTTTTTTGTTTACATGAAGGGGCTGAGACCCATGAAGTAATGAATTCTCCAAAAGAAAAAATTATTTATGTTTTAGATGGAAAGATTGAGATTGATTCAAACGGAGAGAAATACACATTGAAAAAGGAAAGCACGTTTCATAGTAATCACTATTTAGGGAGTTCAATAAAAAATATTGGTCAAACCAAAGCAAGATTTTTGACGATTGAATATAGAATTTAAAAAAGAAATTAAATTTTCAAATCCACCAAGTAGCCTTGTAACGTGTTTTATGGCTCATCATTAATTATCAGCGCTTTGATTCTCCAAACTACTTACTTCCTGTAATGATAATTACAGGAATTTTCTACTGTCATTCCCGTCTTCTACAGAGATTCCCAACTTGTCCACATAGTAAATCATGGGGATATGGCCCAACAGGTATGTTCTCTACACTACTTGTCATACTCGTTGTATTGATGTTAATGGGCCGTCTTTAAAATTAAGTAAAAAAACCGCACGCTAATAGATATATTGGCTTGCGGTTTTTTTATTGGTTCAAGTTATTGTTCCTAAGGGCCTTGATTTCTAACATGTCCAGAGTGTCAACGGCTAATCTGTTATAATGTTTTCTATGAAAACAGGTATTGCCCATTTACCGTTGCATGGTGGCAAAGCTCCCGCATGGTTATTTAAACGTATGACTAAGCTTGCCGCGGAAATTTCTTATATTCTTATCAAGGAATATGGGACTCAAGAGTTTTTGCGGCGGCTTTCTGATCCATTCTGGTTTCAAGCATTCGGATGTGTATTAGGATTTGATTGGCACTCCTCAGGTGTGACCACGACCGTATGCGGTGCTTTGAAAGAGGGATTAAAAGAAACCTCAACTGAGTTAGGAATTTTTGTTTGTGGGGGAAAAGGAGCTAATTCTCGTAAAACACCCAGCGAAATCGAACTGATCGGTGAGAAACGTTTGGTCGATGTTGATCCGCAAAAGTTGATTTATGCTAGTCGTATGTCTGCCAAGGTAGATTCCGCTGCTTTGCAAGATGGTTATGACCTGTATCAACATAGTTTCATTTTTGATCGTCAGGGGCATTGGGCAGTCATTCAACAAGGCATGAATACACAAAGCCTCTGGGCACGCCGCTATCATTGGTTAGATGAACAGGTGAAAGATTTTGTCTGTGAGCCTCATTTTGCGATTTGTTGTGATCATACCAAGCCAACTCTTAATATGGTCGCTTCTGAAAGCAATGGTTCACGTCAAGTGAGTGCACAACTTGCAAGCGAAGATCCATCGAAGATTATTAAAGAATGGCGTAAACTTCAGCAAATGGACATGCCCGGACACCATCATGTTTCTCTCAATGACATTAAACCTGAGAATTTAAATAAAATTTTAGAGAAAACATATGAACAAAAACCCCATAATTTTGAGAAATTATTAGCTATTCCTGGAGTAGGGGCCAAAACTATTCGCGCCTTGGCGATGATTTCAGAGTTGATTTATGGTCAACCTTCCTCAATTAAAGATCCTGTGCGTTTTTCTTTTGCTCATGGTGGCAAAGACGGTCATCCATATCCTGTCAATCGCAAAGGTTATGACCAAAGTATTGCTATCCTTAAAGATGCCATTGATCAAGCCAACCTTGGCCATAGTGATAAGATTAAAGCTTTACAACAGCTAAATAAGTTCGAATAACATCTCGTCAGGGACACCGCTTTATTTTGTAAATCATTTTATTTTCAAATCGCCACAAAAAAATTTAGAATTATACCCCGGTACAATTGAATCGATCTTGAATTCTTCCATAATATTGATATAGAATTGGAGGTTTTTTTAACGCTGCGAAAGGGAGTAGAGATGCGCATGTTGGCGAGTACTGTTGAGGCCATTGGCACAAGATTACCAGAGCATATCGGGATTATTCCGGATGGGAACAGGAGATGGTCAGAGGTAAGAGGAATGCCCAAAGAAAAGGGATATGAACATGGAATTGATCCTGGCTTGGCCCTTTATAAATTATGCCGGCAGGCAGGGATTAAAGAGATTACTTATTACGGGTTTACTACCGATAACACCAAAAGACCAGCGGAACAAAAAAGAGCTTTTACGGAGGCTTGCATCCAGGCTGTAAAAATACTCTCCACCGAAGATGCCTCTCTGTTGGTTTTAGGTAATAGCGATTCACCATCATTCCCTAAAGAATTATTGCCTTTTACCAAACGAACAACTTTTGGAAAAGGAGGGATCAAAGTAAATTTTTTAGTCAATTATGGTTGGGAATGGGACTTAAATTCATTGAAAATGGCCGATCCCACCCAAAAGAATGTTGTCAATCATATAAAGTCAGCAGAGGTTTCCAGGATTGATCTGATCATCCGCTGGGGAGGGCGAAGAAGGTTGAGTGGGTTTTTGCCTGTCCAGTCTATCTACGCTGATTTTTACGTGCTTGATGATTATTGGCCGGATTTCAAGCCGGATCACTTCTTCCAAGCCCTGAACTGGTATCAGGACCAAGACGTAACTTTGGGTGGTTGAGAAAGCCCCAAAGAAAGCGCAATGAAACTGTTAATGCATCATCAAACAGAAAAATAAGGGGCAAATATGATTGTCAAGACCACCAAAGGTTACACGGTACATTCGGAAAAAGGAAGAAATCTAGGGGGACCGTATAAAACCAAGGAAGAAGCGCAGAAAAGATTGAGGCAAGTCGAGTACTTCAAGCATAAAAAATAATGATGAAGTAAGGAGCTTTTATTCTAGTGGCCAGTATTTTTCCAAAGTCATGTCATCAGTCGTAAAACTTTATTATACCCCGGTACAATTGATTGATTTTGGATCCCTGCCTAAAATATAAACATTAATGTCATTAAGCCGAAAGGTTAGTTTCATTAACCAACATAAACAGGAGAACGATATGGATGGTCAAATGGATAAAGTAAAGGGACGTATTAAACAAGTTGCAGGTGATCTTACTAATAATAAGCGTTTAAAAGCCGAAGGTAAGTCAGATGAGTTTCGTGGTAATGTCAAAAATAAAATTGATAAAGCGGCAGATACATTAAAAAAGCAGGTTTAATTTCATAAGGATGCAAAATCGGCAAGGGGGTTAAATATGTTATATACAATCGCAGTTATATTGTTTGCACTTTGGTTGCTTGGAATGGTTTCGTCTTACACAATGGGTGGAGGTATTCATCTTCTTCTGGCCATTGCTGTTGTCGTTATAATTTTTCAGCTAATTAGTGGTAGGAAAGTGGC
>CAZKUL010000197.1:0-3638 GCA_964555945.1 uncultured Planctomycetales bacterium | reverse complement strand
ATGATGGTACAACTAAGCCCAGAATTCAAACCTCCGGTATTAAAAGGCATTAAAGTTCATCCCGATAATCCTTTCCGTTTTGATTTTATTCTGGATAAAGGCGATAGCCAACTAAACAATGAACAGTTAAAGGATGAATCCACTAAACTGATTAAATATTTTTTAGCTTCTTTAACAACACCAGAAAATGATTTTTGGGTCAATTTGTCTCCCTATGAAAATGACCGTATTATTCCTCATAGTTTTGGATTAACAGAAATGGGCCGAGACCTTTTGGCGGAAGATTATATGCTTAAACAGATAACGGCCAGTTTAATTTACCCGGAAGGGGCGACTGGCAAAAAATTCTGGAAACGCATTTATGAAGAAGCGGCCAAAAGGTTTGGGACAACGAATATACCGGTTAATACTTTTAACAAAGTTTGGATAGTGCCTGAGAAAGCAGTCGTTTATGAGAATGCTAAGGCGAGCACAGCTTATATTGTTAAAAGCAAATTAAAAGTTATGCTTGAGCAAGATTACTTATCATTTGAAAAGCATACTGGAATTATTCTTTTGAAAGATGGAATTCAGAACAAAAAAAATGTTATCAATGCCCTCGGTTTCCAAGTTGTTCGTGAAATCGTCATTCCGCAACTTACCAAGGAAGTCAATGAAGATAAGAATTTTGTCCAGTTACGACAAGTTTATAATTCGTATATTTTAGCAGCCTGGTATAAGCAGGCCCTAAAGGACAGTATCATTAATCAGAAGTATTCCAATCAAAGAAAAACAGTTGGTATTGCATTGATAGATAAGGATATGAAGGAGAGGATTTATCAGCTCTATCTTAAGGCTTTTAAGAAAGGTGTGTTTAATTATATCTGCGAAGAAAACGATGTGATTACCCAGCAAATAATACCGCGTAAATATTTTTCAGGTGGGGTGCATTTATTTAAAGGTGTCTTGGAGCGTACTTCTAACGCGTCTATGATCAATGCTAATTATTTGGACAATAACCCAGAAGATATGAGTATGGTCAGTGTACTTTTAAGAGATCCATCTCGTATACCTTTAGTTGCCCGTATTCTTGATAAATTTGTTCCTCGTTCTGCCGAAGAAGCTTTTGAAGATTTTATGGCTCAGGTTGGTCACTCTGAATCTGCTTATCGGGATATTTTTTATAGACAAAATAATTATAGGAGTGTTTCTGATTTTTATAAGGCCTGGGAGATCAGCTATCAAGTATTGGTCGATTTATTGCTGGGATATAAAAAGCAAAGTCTGTTAAAAAACGCATTGCTTGTTCAGATTATTGATGAATATCTCAATGAGCTAATTCAGTCACATGCATCGGTCAAGCGGATGTTTATAATCTACTTGAACGAAACATGGCCGCGTTCGCAACAGAACACCATAATTTTTAGAGACATACATACCCAGGCTGAAGTTCTATGGCGTGAAATAGAAACGGTCTACGTATGGAATTTACGTCAAAAAAGAGACCAGTATGATCCTAACTCAATAGAGTGGATTGACGCAAATGAACAGCTCCTAAGCGAGAGCATTGGATTACATATTGACGAACAACTGGATCCACAACATCTAAACAAAACATGGTCTCCAATTAATGTTGGTAAACTGGTTCAAATCCGACAACGCCGCAACAGGTTTGCTATAGGGACGAAGGAATGGGGAGCTGAAAATACAGTCTTGTTGAATTCATTGTTTACGAATGTAAAAGAAGCGTCTGACCGGCAAAGAAATAAACTTAAATTCCGTTTTGCTCAAATAGCTTATAGGACCGTATTGCTTCAACATATAAAGCCTGATAGCGAAACACAAGCCCAGTTAAAACAAAAGATAGAAGAAGCAGTTCGTATGCGGATGAATAGCAATGGTGATTTTATATTTCATGATGCATCCGGTAAATCCAACGAAGAGCTTTTTGGCGAGCATGCAACGAACGTTCAAGGAATTGTCACGAACTTAATATTGTGGGGCTTGCATGAAAGTGAGGATAGAGAACTTAAAATAATAATGGGAGAGTATTTAGGTGATGATGATTTGAGGAGATATGAACAAACAATAGCCTTAAAGAGTAGAGTTAAAAGAAAAGCAAGTGAAGAAGTTTCGCATGTGTTGAGTAAAAAAAGTGTGCATGCTTTTATTCTGGCAGTGATGACGGCGATTGGATTACATGGGAGCATTTCTACCAATTTACAACTGGAGCAATCTACTCAACCGCCCGCAGCAACAGAAGCATCCATCGTTGATAATCGTGGTAATCAAGAACAAAATACATCTAAACTTTTGAATTCTTTGCAAGATACCTTAAAAATAGGGGCAGGTATTTCTATGCCCAGTTTACCTGAGAAGGACAAGGCCGCCCAAGAAAAAGTCCAAGAATTGCGAAATAAGATCATTCAACAGCAAGCTGTTGTGGCTGAGAGATTAAATAAAGTTCAAGATGAGATTGCAGCTTCACGGCAGGAGACTGAGCAAGCTTTAAAAGCAGTTGAAGAAAATGCTCAACAGTTTCATCCGGAAAAGAAAGCAGAGCCAGCAGAAGAAAAATTGAAACAAGAAGCTAAACAAGAATGGCATTCCTTGAAGGAAAGAGAAATATCACCTTCATCATCTCAATCTAATTCCCCGAATGCTGAGGTTAAATTAAATATTCCTACACCCGTACCTTATCAAATAAGCCAGGGTAACAGAAGTTTTTCAGGATTAGGGACTGCGCTGGTGGCTAAAACAGATGGTTTGGAAGAGGAACATTATTTAAAGATTGATGGTTACAGCCGGTTTGATCCCATTACAGGAAAAATGTTTCCTTCTGTGTCCAACGCCAAGATTTGGCCTCTAACACATACACAGACCGGAAAAACGATCACTGTGTCTTCAAATGGTCAGGACCAATTTGTGTTCCCTATGCCATCAGGGTATGTAGTAACGGATGTAGAAACACAAAAGGAACTAAATGGAGGCAGCGTTTATTTTGACCCAAACAATGGGATTTGGTATGGGGCTTTTACTCAAGATCCAGGTGAGGTCAAGATCAGCGTTCGTAAAGCCAATGCCGGTGAATTGCCACCGGCACCGTTCTTAAAATTATCTGATGGGAAAGGCCAAGAATTAACTCCGGATGCAATAGACCATATTTTAAGTGAACAACTTCCCCCAGAACTTTGGAAATTGATCCAAGAGCATCGTCATGATTCTCTGGAATCTAGGGAGGGACTGCTTCGGGATTTGATGGAAATGAAGGTGTTATATTACACCACCAATCCTAATTTGGATGGGAGCGTCCAGCAGTATGGCTTTCTTGGTTCCTTATTTAGAATTCTTGCCGCAAAATGTGATGGCTTTAGTGGTTTCTATGCCAGCGTTGCCATTGCGTTGGGAATAGATGATTTTCAACTGGAAGGAGGATTTGCGGATTTTAGTGGGGATGGTCATGGTCGTTTCTCTCAAGGTGATGCTCATGCGTGGATACAAAGCAAAGGAAACGTTGTTGAAACAACCAGTTATGCTGAAGCAGCTTCGCCGCTATATGCCAAGGTGGGTGTTACCAAACAGGCATGGCAGCAAGAATACGGTTTGATATTAGCACGCGCTGTTCAAATGAAAGCAAGATTAGATAGGCTGCTGGAAGA
>CAZKUL010000196.1:1696-3667 GCA_964555945.1 uncultured Planctomycetales bacterium | reverse complement strand
GACATGCCTCAAACAAAAATTGATTATAAGCGAGAATTGGAATCTGCCTCAAAAGGGATGATCTTGATCCATGATCCCCGCTTATTGATCAAACTTATTGTCCGCTCTCTCGTCCAAAAAGTCCGTATTCAACACGCTGGCATGATTCTTTATGATCCTGCTAAAGATTCTTATGTCCTGTCCATTTCACGAGGTGAAATTGGTGAGCGAATCCCCGAAGGATTGATCCGCTTTAATAAGACTAATCCCTTGATCAAACTATTCATTCAAAAGGAATATAAATATATTTTTGAAAATCGTAATGCTATTGTCGTGGAAGATATTAATAAACTTCTTTGGAAGGAGAGTGTTATTTCTAACGGTAACGGTACCAGACAGCTTCTGCATAATGTTAGCGAACAATTGCCTAAATTAAATGCAGTGGCATGTGTACCTGCTTATCATCAGCATATGCTCATGGCTATACTTTTACTTGGTGAGAAATATGATGGCAGTCGTTTTGATCAGGAAGAACTGGATTTCTTTTCAGCATTGGCCTCAGATGTAGCCATGGCCATTCGCAATGCTCAGTTATTTGAGGATTTAAAGAGGGAGGCAGAGCGTAATCGTGATTTGTTTATTCAAACAACTATTGCCTTAGGATCGGCCATTGAAGCCAAGGATACCTACACGCATGGACATACTGAGCGTGTCACCAAATATGCGTTGGCGATTGGTCGTCAAATGGAAGCAACACAAACGTATGATTTTCCACATAAGTTTTTTGAGAATTTATATATTGCGGCACTTTTGCATGATATTGGAAAGATCGGTGTGCCAGAGTCGATTTTATCTAAACAAGATAAATTAACACCCGAAGAATACGAGATAATGAAAAGTCACACCACCCGTGGCGCAGAAATATTATCTCCACTAACGGGATTTGAAGAGGTTATCAATGGGGTTAAGTACCATCACGAACGCTATGATGGAAATGGTTATCCTGATGGATTAAAGGGGGAAGATGTCCCTATGATAGCATCCATTATTGCTGTGGCAGATTCTTTTGATGCAATGACTACAGACCGGCCCTATCATAGGAGTTTAAGTAAGGAAAAAGCCTTGTTAGAGATCCAGGCGTGTGCCTTTAAGCAATTTAATCCTAAGCCTGTGGATGCGTTGATCACGCTTTTTAAAAAGGGTGAGCTTTAAAGAGGAAGTTCGATTCTGAAAGTAGTTCCCTTCTCCAATTCACTTTCTGCAAAAATCCTTCCATTATGATTCTTAATAATTTCATGGGTGATAGAAAGTCCTAAACCAGTCCCGTGATCTTTTTTGGAGAAAAAAGGATCGAAGATGTGGGGGATATCTTCGAATTTAATACCGCAGCCTGTATCAGAAATTTCTATATTTAAAGATTTATTTGTGGTCTCCATCCTTGCCAATAGATTTATAGTTAAAGTTCCGCCATTGGGCATGGCATCAATGGCATTGAGGAAAATGTTTAAAAGGGCTTGCTTGATTTGCTTGGGGTCTATATTGACAAGTATATTTGAATCTTCTATAGAGGTAATTAATTTGATTTTATGACGAATGATTTCATTGTTTAAAAGATCCAACGTTTGACTGATCAGTTGATGAATATTTGTCTCTTTTAACTGAGGTAGAGACGGCTTGGCAAAATTTAAAAGGTCTTGAACCAGACCGTCAATACGGTCGACTTCCTTATTAATGATTTTCGAGAATTTAAGAAGAAATTCCTTATCGTCAAGTCTGTAAGGGAGCTGTTCGCTAAAAGTTTTAATGGGCGTAAGAGGATTCTTGATTTCATGGGCCATGCCACTGGCCAGGATAGCGATGGATTTCATGCGATCGGATTGTGTCACTTCTTGTCTTAGGAGTTCATTCTCTTCAGCGATTTGCATATAACTTCCTCTAAATAGGGTCTTTTCGATGAAGCTTTGAATGAAATTACGAAGTGGGATAAAAACA
>CAZKUL010000196.1:0-1686 GCA_964555945.1 uncultured Planctomycetales bacterium | reverse complement strand
AGCTATAAATGCAGCTGAGGACGTGGATACAAATAATGATTTATAACCAAACATCGACTGCAAAATGTGTTCAGCAAGAAAAATAGAAATTAAATAAAAAATTGTGATAACGGTGATGAGTAATGTATAAACAAGGCTTCTTTTAATGATAACCTTAATGTCCAGCAGTTGATATTTGAAAATGGCATAGGTAATAAAGATTGTATAAAACGGTATAAGGATGCTACCTAAAGGAGGTATGGGAATTTTATAACATAATGGAAAATTGGTAGATCCTCCCAAATAAGCTATTAGGATCCCAAAAAAGACGTACTTCAATCTTATTTTTTCAGGATAATCGGTCGTTTGGTATTTTTGGTAAATAATATACAAGGCGTAGCCTATTATAAAAACGTATTCTAGGAACATTAGAGTAAATGTAGGTCCCGCGATCGGCCAATAAGTATAAGTGAGCAAAGGTTCAACATTGCTAATGAAAAGACTTGAGAAACCAGTTAAGGCTATAAAGAATGAAAGAATATAAATTGCTTTAATAAATTTTGAGAATTTTTCATATTCATTAATCAAATAAGCGCTAAAGTGAAAAAAGGAAGGAGGTATAAAGGTAGCAGAAATCAGACAAAACCTTGTATATTGTAGTACTTGTGTTTTTGAAGTTCCTGTTAACCACAAGAGTCGATAAGCGGCCCATAGTGCAATACATAAGGTGTATAAACAAAAAATTCGATTTTTCTTAGATTTGGGATTACTCCAAAGAACAAATAAACCACAAGTCGTACTAGTTATAAAATTTAGAAAACTACATATAATATCAAAAGTGACCATATTAAATTTTGATGATAAAGATGGTGCCTTGGTTTATTTTACTTTCTACATTAATCATCCCACCATGTTTCTCTATAATACCCTGAGTGATTGCCAGTCCTAACCCTGTTCCTTTTTCCTTTTTAGAAAAGAATGGATCAAAGATATGTGGTAGTTCTTTAGGAGCGATACCGCAACCGGTGTCGGAGATTTTTATAAGAATATAGGGTTTAACTTTTTCTGTAATGACAGCAGTTTCTATAGTTAGTGTTCCTCCACTTGGCATGGCATCAATGGCATTTAGGAAGATGTTTAAAAGTGCTTGTTTGATTTGTTTTGGGTCAATATTGATGAGTATTTCTTTATCTTCAAATGTAGTGCTTAACTTGATTTTACGACGAATCAGTTCATTATTTAATAGTTCTATGGTTTGTTCAATCAGTTGATGAATGTTTGTGTCCTTTAGTTGGGGCAGGGAAGGTTTGGCGAAATTTAAAAGGTCCTGGACCAAGGTATCAATGCGGTCGACTTCTTTGTTAATAATTCTCGAGAATTTTAATAGAAATTCTTTATCATCAAGTCTTGAAGGAAGTTGTTCACTAAAAGTTTTGATGGGAGTGAGGGGATTTTTGATTTCATGGGCCATGCCGCTGGCTAAGATAGCAATTGATTTCATTTTCTCAGATTCTGCAACCTCACGTTTTAAGAATTCATGTTGTTCCATAATTTCGAATTGTGTGTTCTTAAAAAATAGACGATCAACAATATATTGGATTTTATTGCGTAAAGGAATAATAAGTGTGGCTAAGATAAAGGAAGCGAGTATAGAGGTGAAAATATTCTTATATCCGAAATATTTTTGTGATACATGTTCAATAATAA
>CAZKUL010000195.1:0-3676 GCA_964555945.1 uncultured Planctomycetales bacterium | reverse complement strand
ATTTATTCCATTGAGGATTTGGCCCAGTTGATCCATGATTTAAAGAATGCCAATCCTCAGGCCATGGTTTCTGTAAAGCTGGTTTCGGAAATTGGGGTAGGGACCATTGCTGCGGGTGTTGCCAAAGGCAAAGCGGACCATGTGCTTATCTCCGGTTATGAAGGCGGCACAGGGGCGTCTCCGCAGACCTCGATTAAACATGCGGGTCTGCCAATGGAATTGGGCATTGCGGAAACGCAGCAGGTCTTGGTCATGAATGATCTGCGCGGGCGCATCCGGGTGCAGACCGACGGGCAATTAAAGACCGGACGTGATGTGGCGATCGCTGCCATGTTGGGCGCTGATGAATTTGGGTTTTCGACCACGGCCTTGATCACCGTGGGCTGCATTTTGTTGCGCAAGTGCCATCTCAACACCTGCTCAGTGGGTGTGGCCACCCAGGATCCCGCGCTTCGCCGGAAATTTGACGGTAAGCCGGAATATGTGGTCAATTTTTTTACCTTTATTGCTGAGGAAGTGCGTCAGATCATGGCTGAGCTCGGATTCAGGAAATTTGAAGACATGGTCGGTCGTGTCGATATGCTGGACACCAAGGACACTGTTGATCATTGGAAGGCCAAGGGGGTGGACTTAACCAATATTCTGCATCGCCCTGACGTTCCCAAAGGGGTGAGCACGCATCATAGCAGCACCCAGGACCATGGTCTTGACAAGGCCCTGGACAATGTTTTAATCAGTCAGAGCCTCCCGGCGATCAATGAGAAGAAGCCTGTAAAAATAGAATCAGCCATTCGTAACATTAATCGTACAGTCGGCACCATGCTCTCGAGTCAAATTGCGCGCAAATATGGACTTGCGGGATTGCCTGATGATACGATCCAAATAAAGTTCACAGGCTCAGCTGGACAGAGCTTCGGTGCTTTCCTGGCTCACGGGGTCAGCCTGACCCTGGAAGGGGAGGCCAATGATTATGTAGGTAAGGGGCTTTCAGGCGGACGTATTGTGATTTTTCCGCCACAGGCGGCAGGATATGTTCCTGAAAATAATATGATCGCGGGAAACGTGGTTTTATACGGGGCGATTGGCGGGGAGGCCTATTTCCGCGGCCTGGCCGGCGAGCGGTTTGCGGTGCGTAATTCCGGCGCTTCCACCGTCGTTGAAGGCGTGGGTGACCATGGCTGTGAATATATGACCGGCGGCCGGGTGGTCATTATTGGCCCCACAGGACGCAATTTCGCGGCAGGGATGTCGGGGGGCATTGCTTATGTGTGGGACCGTGAGGGCCTTTTGAAGAAGAACTGCAATCATGGCATGGTCGAGCTGTTTTCCGTCAAAGAGAAAAAAGATATTATGGAGTTAAAGGATTTGATCGAGAAACATTTTAAATACACCCAATCCAGTGTGGCCCAGGGCATTTTGAAGAATTGGTCACAGGTCCAGGGAGAATTTGTCAAGGTGTATCCCCGCGACTATCGACGGGTGATCGAAGAAGCTGAATCAATCAAGAACTCGGTCAATTTAATTGTCAAGGTGGCAAGCTAAAATGGGCGATATCAAAGGTTTCATGAAATACGATCGGGAGGATTATAAGAAGGACGAGATCGCCCGTCGTATCAAGAATTTCAAAGAATTCACGCATCTTCCCGCCCATAAAGAATTAAAGGAACAGGGTGCCCGCTGCATGGATTGCGGTGTGCCTTTCTGCCAAAATGGTTGCCCCATAGGGAATATCATCCCGGACTGGAATGACTTGGTGTACCGGGACCGCTGGCAGGATGCCGTCGAGCGCTTGCATAAGACCAACAATTTTCCGGAATTTACAGGACGTGTTTGTCCAGCACCCTGTGAGAATGCTTGTGTGCTTGGCATCAATGCGCCTGCGGTCACCATTAAGAATATCGAACTTTCTATTATTGAACACGCCTACGATAAGGGCTGGATCAAACCTCATAAGCCTGCTCACCGCAGCGGTATGAAGGTTGCTGTCATCGGTTCTGGTCCCGCGGGGCTGGCTTGCGCGGATGAACTTAATAAAAAAGGACATAAGGTCACCGTTTTTGAAAAGAATGAGCTTCTCGGTGGTCTTTTGACCTTGGGCATACCGGATTTTAAATTGGAAAAGTGGGTTGTTTTTCGTCGCATTGACCGCATGCGTGAGGAAGGGGTTGTTTTTAAGACCAATGCCCACGTTGGTGTCAATATTAAGGTCCATGAATTGCGTGAGAAATTTGACGCCCTCGTTTTATGCGGCGGATCAGAGACAGGCAGGGAATTGCCTGTGCTTGGACGGGAATTACAAGGCGTTTATCAGGCCATGTATTATTTGCCCCAGCAGAATTTGCGCAATAATAAATATGCACCGGATGCCTTTATGGCTAAATATGCCGATACTATTGTGCAGGTCAAACCTCCGGACCTTGAAGAAGTCACGGCCAAGGGCAAAAAGGTGATTGTCTTGGGAGGTGGTGATACGGGTTCCGATTGCGTGGGTACAGCCATACGCCAGGGAGCAGTAAGTGTGCACCAGTTAGAATTATTGCCTCAGCCTCCGGAGAAACGCGATGCGACGAATCCTTGGCCCCAGTGGGCATTTATTTTACGCACCTCCAGTTCCCATGAAGAAGGCTGCATTCGGGATTACGGCATTATGACTAAAAGCTTAAGCGGAGAGAATGGTCAGTTAAAGAAATTACATGCTGTCCGTGTGCAATGGAGCAAAGACCCTGGCACTGGACAAAATAAAATGAGCGAAGTTGCGGGTTCCGAATTTGTCATGGATTGTGATCTTTTGCTGCTGGCGTTGGGTTTTACAGGCC
The DNA here is from genome assembly GCA_964555945.1 of uncultured Planctomycetales bacterium. Taxonomy (GTDB): domain Bacteria; phylum Omnitrophota; class Gorgyraeia; order Zapsychrales; family Fredricksoniimonadaceae; genus JABDGZ01. The sequence continues at coordinate 860 of CAZKUL010000195.1, read as the reverse complement.
CGGTCAAAAAGGGGATGATTGAGGACTTAGGTGTTGCTCTGGATGCCCGTGGTAACGTTGTTGCTGATGCCAATAAGATGACCTCCATTCCAGGTGTATTTACGGCAGGAGATATGACCCGCGGCCAGTCATTGGTGGTGTGGGCGATCCATGAAGGACGCACGGCAGCGATGGGCGTGCATCAGTATTTAACAGCACAGGGGGCGACCCGCCGGGTCGTTCGTACTTAAGACCGCCACTGCTTAAGTTCCAGGGGACTTGAGCTCAAGGGTGGTTCCAGGAGGAGAAAGAGCGATGATGAAAAAAACGTTAATTGTGTTAATAACACTTTTTGCTTTGGCCGGATGTCAAAGACAGGAAAGCAGCCAATCGAGCCCAAGCGTGGACCAGCGCAAAGATATTGGCCATAAGTTGATCATGAAAAGCTTGAACGATTTACAAAATAAAGATTTGAAGTCGACGGTTGTGGATCTTGAAACGTCCATTAAGATAAATCCCACTGAGCCGGAAGCTTATCTCCTTTTGGGGCAAATTCTCTTGAAGGTCCAGGAATATGATCATGCCGCAGAATTTTTGGATATGGCTGGCAAGACTTTTCCTAATGACGGGACGGTATTTTATATGTTAAGTATTGCCAATAAAATGTCAGGCAAGAAACTTCCCGCCGTTCTGGCCGCGCGCCATAGTGTTGAGCTGTTTCAGGCCCAGCAGGACAGGGACAATATGCTAAAATCCGCGGCCTTACTGCACGAGCTTATCGATATGCCGGATAATCCAACGGTGGCACCGGCAGCAGCCGCTGCACGGGCTCCCAAGCAGGACGCTGATGATAAGCAGATGCCTGGCGGCAACGATTAACT
>CAZKUL010000194.1:0-3707 GCA_964555945.1 uncultured Planctomycetales bacterium | reverse complement strand
GCCCCATAACCATTGGGAAATGATGCTGGAATCAAAAACGATGCGCCGCTGGGAAACTCATCGCCCTTAGCACCTGTATTTTGATAATAATAACTCCCGCTGGCCGAGCCAGTGGTCTGGATGGCATTTTGATTTTGGATATACCAGGGAGTGGAAACTGAGCTGCCTTGAGTAAACGTATATTCCGTAGAGCTGCTTGAACTTCCATCCCCCGCATAAAAGGCACCCTGGGGAACATAGACCATTTCAATACCATAAATGGTGTGCAAGGTATTGGCCGCCTGGGCGACCGAGGCTGAAACGCCATCCAGGGCATAATTCCAAACAAATTGGACACCTGTTAAAGCGATATTACCCAAGGCCTGACCTGAGCGTTGCACAAAAAATCCTTTTTGATCGGAAGGGACCATGATTTCAAATTGTCCTTGGAATTGTGTCGGAATAGAAAAACCTGCAGGGTTAATGCCGCTTCCAGCCATCGAGGCATGATGCCAGCTGGCCCCGCCGTCCGTTGAATATTTCATAAAGATCCACACCGCATCATAATTTGTTTGGGTCCGCCAGCTATTGTCCTGTGTCAAATTGAACGAAAACGTGATGGTGCCCGCCGCACTATTAGCGCTGACCTCATCTAAATTGCTCAATTGCAAATTACTGGCCCAGGCCCTGGAAAAAGGGGCACAGATAAAAACCAAAAGGACAAATATAAAAGATTGAAAAGCTTTCAATGAATTCCCCTCAAGGACCGTCATAGGTCCGCACTCCCCTACCACCAAAAGTATTAAGCGCAGTTGTCGCTGTTAATGCGGCTTCTGCACGATCCGATGTTCTTAAATAATTAGCGCTATCCGCCCAGGAGCCCCCGCGAAAACCTGAACCCAAGGCGCCATCAACCCCATTTTGAGGTTGCGCGTCAAGACCCGGCCAATCGGTGTTGGTAGCATTTCCCTCAAAACCCGTCGTCGTATTAAGCACCCCTGTCCCTTCACTTCCCGTAAAGGTCAAACCTGTGCCGTTTCCGATAGTTACAACATGTTCTTTCAAATTACCGCCCAAATCCATCACCCCATAGTAAGATGCGCCAGAACTTTCCCTGGTAGAGGGAACCACCGCGAAAATACCCCCCCGCAATGGGCCCTGATTATACCCGGCGCCCAAGGATGAGTCTCCGCCTGTAAAAGTGCTGTTACCATAATTCGCATTCGCATTGCCCGGTACTGTGATCGTTTCTGTACCGTCTTCGGTGACACCGCTGATGGTGGTCGCAGCCGCAATGGTTTGGTTTCCCCAAACGTATTCCCCGGGATTAGGTAAGAGCGGTCCGCGGGACATTTTCTCATACTCTAATTCAGTCATGGGACGTAAAGCATCCCAAGCTAAAAAGGCCGCCAAGTCCATCCAGCTTAAATAACTGACTGCCCGTGCCGGTCTTAAGGTGGCGCAGACCAATGGCACGCCGGAGCAGCTGACGGAATTGCGGTAGAGCTCGTTGGTTGAATTTTTATGGTTCGTGTCCGCAAGGTCGCGATTCAGGCGGGCCGCGGCTGGTAAGGAATTGACAAAGGCCACCCATTGCCCTTCATTAATACCATACTTCATGGCATAGAAGGCGTTATATCCTTTAGGGAAGGCGGCCGGTATGGTAAAAGAACTTCCAGTGGCGAATTCTCCAGGATTCCCCCCAGAAACATATTGATAGCCGCCGGACGTCACGTTGGTCACAGGGACAGCGTTTTCACTGGCTATATTCCAAGGGGTCGAATCAGCGCTCCCCCTATTAAGGGAAGCAGTGCTCGTGTTATAGTCACCGGCATAAAAGGAACCTTGAGGAATAAAGACCATTTCAACGCCAAAAACAGTCGCGTAGATCTGGTCCGTATCGCTAAAACCGCAATTTTGGTAATTAACAGGCAATTGGATATTCTGGGTATTGATATTTCCGACAAAACCGGTGGCTGAAGGTTGGAGAAAGGCACCTGTCCCATCGCCAGGCACGTAAAGTTGCAAATTTGTCCCATTGCCGGATGAGGTCCCTGCGGGATTGAGGCCGGTTGCCGTCACTTGACACAGCACCTCTGTTGTTGGCGTCACCGCGCTGTTGTTCAAGCGTACCGTCAGCCATGCGGCATCGTAGTTGATTTTATTCCTCCATGAATTCTGCCAGCTGACATTAAAGGAGACAACGACCGTATGCGCATTCGGGTTTCGTGTCCCGATGGCCACATTTGTGACCGACAGATTGTTTGCATAACATGGCACGCTAAAAATAAAACCAAGCACGACCACCATCAACATTTTTCCGAAATATTCGGTCATAAAAAATAATTCTTAACGGGTTAGGTTGAAATTTCCGTCGTGATTGTCAATATGAGAATCAATTTTGGCACGCAACGAGAGCTTGGCCTCCATGATCTTTTCCTTAACGCTGGAGGCATCGTCGGCATTGGGTTTTAAATACAGATACCACTGATAATGCTTAAGGGCCGTTTCCTGGTCCCCTAAATATTCACCGCTGACAAAGGCCAGATTGTAATGGGTGTCCGGGTCATTGGGCGTCAAATCGACAGCCTGGTAATATTCCACCACCGCCCGCTGATATTCTCCGCGCTCAAAATAAATATTACCCATGTTGTAATGGGCCTTGGCCAACTCCGCCCTGAAATTCTGGTCCTGAGGGTCCATGTCCCCGCCCTTGGAGAGCATCTCATTGGTCTTGGCTTCCAGCTCCTGGGTCGTCTGCTGGCTTTGCTCTTGCACGACTTGCTTTTTAGAGGACTCATCCTGCTGGGCCGCTAATTTATCTTCCAGGTCCTGCATCCGCTTTTGATAATCCGAATCTTTGTCCGCTAACAGGGAACGGATGTCCTGGATTTCCTGGGTATATTTTTTATTGAGATTCTCGACGCGGCGGATCTCCTTGACAAATTCGTCACGTTCAGCCTGAGACTCATCAGCGGGGTTGCCCACCGTTTGGGTGGGAGGCGCACCAGCCGCATCCTGGGCAGAGGCCCTCCAAGCGCCTCCCCAAAGGGCGACGCTCAAAATCAAAAGGCCCAACAGCCTCGATGTCGTAAGCTTGTGTTTATTTAAAAATCCTTTGCTTGGTCTGCCCATAATTTGATCTCCATCCTTGGAGGTTAATAAACCCGGTTCTAGAGTTATTTGGCTTCAGGGACCGCCGGTGTGGCCGGTTCAATCGGTTGAATACTTGGATCGTACGTTTTGGCCCCTTTGATCGTGCCTCTCACCTTTTCAAAGTCATCGGTTTTACCTTGGACAATATGAGGGGTAATTAAAATGACAATTTCAGTATTGGTCATGGTATCTGAAGTCCGGCTGAAGGCCGAACCTATTAGAGGAAGATCCATAAGCCCTGGAATACCTTGTTTCGTATGGACTTTATTCTGGTCACGCAAACCGGCCAGCACGATGGTTTGACCGTCCCTGACCATGACAGAGGTCTCCACTTCAGTTTTGTTGACTTCAGGGATGGTGCTACCTTCAGAGGAAGTGATCTGTTTGACCACTTCAGAGATCTCCGGGGTCAACTTCATGGTGATGACGCCATCATCATTAATGGTAGGGATGACACTTAATTTGATAACGACATCAACGAAGCGCACATCATCAGAGGTTATCGCATTTTCTCACGTACCATTGGTGGTGGCTACTATAAAGGTAACAGAGTCCCAGAAGTGGATCTTAGC
>CAZKUL010000193.1:0-3740 GCA_964555945.1 uncultured Planctomycetales bacterium | reverse complement strand
CAAGTCTAGATGATGCGCAGCAGTTTTATTTGGAAGCTAAAGAAAAATTAAACTTGATCCAGCATTTTGGGGACAATGACCAAAAATTGCGGGACACCTTGAAATCCCAGGAAAAAGAGCTGGCCCAAATCGCCCAAAAAATAACCAAGGCCCGTCAAAAAGCTGCCGAAGAATTAAAAGCCACCATCGAAAGCGAATTAAAGGAGCTTGGCATCCTTCATGTCAAATTTGAAGTGCGTTTTGAGAAGGTCCCCTTTAATGCGGATGGCCATGACGAGATCGTTTTCTATATCAGTCCGAACGCCGGCGAAGAATTAAAACCCCTGGCCCAGATCGTCTCTTCCGGAGAAGCTGCGCGCCTGATGCTGGCCTTGAAGAAAGCCTTGATCAAGGTCGATCCCATACCCGTGCTCATTTTTGATGAGATCGATGCACAGATAGGCGGACGTCTGGGGACAATCACCGGCAAGAAATTAAAAGAACTTTCCAGTCACCGCCAGGTCATCCTCATCACCCACCTGCCCCAAATCGCCTCATTTGCTGACCGCCATTTTAAGGTCACCAAGGCCCTCAAGGCCGGCCGCGCCACGACTGGCGTGCTGTTGCTGGAAGGCCAAAAACGGGTAGAAGAGATCGCCCAAATGATGAGCGGCACCAACACCACCAAAATCGCCCTCTCCCACGCCCAAGACATGCTGGCGCAGGCGAAATAGCGATTCACTATCGTCATTCTGAGCGAAGCGAAGAATCTCTAACAGAATTAATTTTATCAGGATCCTTCTCTTCGCTCAAAATTGCGTAATTATTTTAAAATTACGCCTTGGGCAGAAATCCCAAGAAAGCCCGCCAAACTTCCTAAAGGCCGCATCCTAATATCCACCGGCTCAAAACCATCTGCGTTCTCTAATTGCTTAAGCATGGCTGGGTCGATGCGAAATTTAATCTCCTGGCCGTTGTTTCGGACAGTAAGAATTTTGTCTGATCTGAGGTCGATACCACCATACTTGGCCTTATTTGTACGCATGGCTGGGCTGGCGTCATTTAAAAGAGTTCTTATAAACCACTTTACTTCTTCTGGTTTCACGATTGTTATACCAGTACTTCCGGGCACAAGACCTACCAGATTATACTCATGGTTAGCGCCAAGCAAAGCTATGTTGACCTTGTCAGGGGATGAAGTTGTATTAATGAGGTGCGATATTGATAAATTACGCTTTGATATTTCCAGATCTTCAATAGCTAATATCTGCTCCAATATTGCATTTACTTGTTGGAATAATTCAACTCGTCCGTCTTCTTTGAATCGATCCATGAGTTTCCTTAAAGGGACGGCATCCCTGTCAAGGGATAATTGAAAATGCGAAACGTCCTTCTCAATTTCATCGTATAATTCTTTTTCCAGACCTAAAGTTTTTCTCAATTCTTTCATACTGTTGATCAAGTCCTTCCTATGCTGAGGTATTTCATCTTTTATTTGTTGATCATCAGCAGGTACGACTGTCACCCATTGAGCATATTTCCCTTCCGGGTCCTTCATCCACCAATAAAGACCAACAAACCCCGCCAATAATTTTTCCACAGCATCTGTATCTGTTGTACTTACTTCCCCTTTTTTTAAAGCCTCACGGACCTTCAAAAGGACCTTCTTGTAGGACTCGAACTCTGAAACAGTTTGCTCATTAAACACCCTTACCCGATGCCCCTGATCCACTACTCGCGATACAAGTTTTATGTCCCGTCCCTCAATAACTATGAGACCTTTATTCATTGGATCCTGCAACATGACTTTTATATTTTCCCTAAATATCAAGCGCAAAACTGGCGAATTCAAAGGGGAAAAAAGGATTATTTGTGTCCAGTAATTATAAAGCTCTGGAGGTGGATGCGCATGTCCCACAATGATTTTCTGACCATCCCGAGGATGTTCAATCACAGTGGTAAAGGGTTCGGAGGGAAATGGCACATTTTGCACCGTACATCCCATCATCAATAATGTCGCCGCCAGCATAATGGGATTGGACAAACCCAATAATGCCGAGATTTTCTGAGCGCTAAAAGCCCCCCAACCTTTCTTAGATGAAAAAGGACCTTCTTTGGGCTTATCGATGGCTTTGTCTGAGGTAAGATTGATACGATCCTGATTACTATGCCGTACCAACATGGCATGATTAGCGGCTTGGTTTATTTTTGCTCTTAATTCCTCCGGAATCAGGTAATCAAAATGACTCAGATGGTTGGTCAAGGAAATGGATGATAAAGGAGTCATCTCATTTAAGAATTTCCCTAACAATTCATGCAATCTTTTAATAGCTAAATTTTTAGGAACAGGTCTGGTTGGTATAACGCCTAAATCTCGAATTTGATACATGGCTAAATATGCAAAAAATTCAGTTGCTACTCCCCTTGCCGTATGTTTAGAAGAATCACTTGCCAGCCTTTTTTCAATGTAAGCTTCTCTTCTAGAATCAGACATCTCTGATAATTTTTCTATAGGTTTTAATTCTATGCCAATACCTTTTAAAACTTCCCCAGCTTGAATATCAGCATCTTCTGTTCTTTTTTCGACAATTTTCTTATCGTAATATCTCTTACCTTTAAAATTTGGATCAAGAACGTTCTCAAGTATGGCCTGTTGAATAATGCGTTGCCTTTCCCTACGGCGCCATTCATCACCACCATATGCCATTAATTCTGATTCATCAAAATCTGCATTGCTCAAAGAAGTCGCAGGATTTAATTGGCTATCCGCTTCTTCAGGGGTGATTTCACCGCTTTTTAATTGGTGGAGAACAGCTGACTCTGAGTCGTAATTTTCATGCAATATTCTTACGATTTCATTAAATAATTCAAAAGCTTTGCTATTAGCTTGCAATGATCTCTTAAAGTCTAATAAATCTTTTAACAATTGAACATCATCATTCTTTATAAAATGTGCTTCATGCAATAATTCATGGTACTCAATTCTTAGAGGAGGATTACTTGGATCTGGCGCATTTAAATAAAACGTTCCTTTTTCAGCGTAACCACCAACATTTTCTGACTTACCCATTTTTCTCAATTTATCTTTCCAATCTTTATCATTGAACATTTGAACCTTAATTCCATGTTTTCCTGCCCACTCTGACAAAACTTGAGGGGTCACATTGACAAACGAAAAAGACTCACCAACATTGGCCGTAAAACCGTTCAAGGCAACAGCTGGTGGTCCTGGCATCTGCGCCCTAACACCATGAAGATCTACACTTAACCATAACATTGTGGCTGCCATCACAGTCCGGAGAACCCGATGAGCCAAACTGATCGACGATGAAGAAATCATCGCGGCGCTCATTTCATGTCCAAAACTTAATCCCCCTGAAAAATACTTCCTTGGTATCATCTGCTGACTTATGGGATCAAGCTCCTCTTTGATGTAGTTATAGGCCCCTTTCTTAAAAGCTTTCAAATATTCCTGGTATAGTCCTTCTACATCGTTCTTCTCATGGGATCCCGCTCTCATGGGAAGGACGGTGGATTCATATTGAACACAGAGGGTTTTACTTTTATTTTCATAGACTTGAGCCAAAATACTGTCCTTGATTTTCTTTTTATACCACCTGGCTAAAATGAGCGAATTGTATACCTGTCGCAATGGGGCAAAATTCTTGTCTTCGTTGACTTCTCTGGTGAGTTCGGGGATGATAATTTCGCGGACGACCTTGGAGCCTAAAGCGTTAATTCCCTCCCCCTCGTGGGGAGGG
>CAZKUL010000192.1:0-3837 GCA_964555945.1 uncultured Planctomycetales bacterium | reverse complement strand
GGCTGGTTCGAGTCCAGCAAGGCCCACCATTTTGAAATGGATATAGTATGTCTCTTAAAACAATGGATATTGATTCCCTTAAAAAGAAAGCGGTGACTTTCCGTCGGGATATTTTGGAGACTTTGGAGGCTGCAGGTTCGGGCCATCCTGGCGGGTCGCTCTCCGCGGTTGAAATTTTCCTGGCGCTTTACGGCTATCAACTTAATCATAAGCCCGGCGATCCTCATTGGGAAGACCGTGACCGCGTGATTGTCTCCAAAGGGCATGTGTCACCGGTGGTTTACGTGACCCTGGCGAATTTTGGTTATTTTCCCAAGGAAGAGTTAAAGACATTCAGGAAATTTGGCGCCAGGCTCCAGGGCCATGTGCATACCAAGGTGCCTGGGGTCGAATTTAATACGGGTTCGCTGGGTCATGGATTGTCCTTTAGCAACGGCATTGCCTTGGGTGCAAGGATGAGGGGAAAAGACTTTAAAGTTTATTGTGTGATGGGTGACGGTGAGCTTCAGGAAGGTTCCGTCTGGGAGGCGGCGATGACAGGGGCCCATTATAAATTGAATCATGTGTGTGCGATCATCGACTATAATAAAGTGCAGGAAAACGGTCCTACCAATGAAATCAAAAACCTGGAGCCTTTGACTGAGAAATGGGCTGCTTTTGGCTGGCGCGTTCTTAATATCGATGGGCATAGCTTTGAGGCGCTCAAGGGGGCGTTTGATGAATTTAACACGGCCGCGTCTAAGCCCACGGTCATTATTGCCAATACCATTAAAGGAAAAGGTGTTTCCTTTATGGAAGGTAAAAACACTTGGCATGGCAAGGCTCCCAATAAGGAGCAGTTGGCTGCGGCATTAAAGGAATTACAGTAATCCACCATCATCTTCGAAAATATTCTCTTCAAGTCCAAAAATTCACTATAATACGCCTGGAATCCAATCATGGAGAATGATATGCAACGTAAAGCAGACATCGAACGCAAAAGCAAGGAAACGCAAATTAAAGTGTCCTTGAATGTGGACGGTACTGGTCAAACCAAGATCAAGACGCCCATTGGATTCTTGGACCACATGCTTGAGCTCTTTGCGTTTCATGGCTATTTTAATTTGGAATTGTCAGTGACCGGGGATACGCATATCGATATTCATCATACCAATGAGGACATTGGCATTGTCCTGGGAAAAGCATTTAAAAAATCTTTGGGCGAAGAGAAATCCGGGATCAAACGTTTTGGTTATGCCTTTGCACCTATGGAAGCAACGGTAGGGCTTTGTGTTATTGATATTTCTGGGCGAGGTTATTTCTCTGTTAATACTACTGGCTCAAAGACTCCTGCAATAGAAGGTGCTGATAAAATGTATCCTACTATGACACAATCAATTGATCTTCTTAAGAAACAAGCTCAAGAAGGTTATAATTTTGTTCATTTCGAACATTTTATGGAAAGTTTTGCCCACAATTTAGGTGCAACGCTCAGTTTTACTTTACAAAATCCAAGTGATGATTTGCATACGAATTTGGAAACGATGTTTAAATCTTTAGGGTTAGCTTTAGACCAGGCGACGACCATTGATCCTCGTCGTGAAGGACAAGTGCCTTCGACCAAGGGGATTATTGATTAAACAGTTTTATTTTCCCCCTCCCTAGCCCTCCCCACAAGGGGGAGGGAAATGTGGAAAAACTTTTCTACAATTCTCCCCACAAGGGGGGAGGGAAACTAAGCTATGATTGCAATCATTGATTACGGGATGGGGAATTTACGCAGTGTGCATAAGGCATTTGAGGCTGTGGGTGCAGAGGCGCAGGTGACCTCCCTCGTTGAGAATATTTTAAAGGCAGATAAGGTGGTTTTGCCGGGTGTCGGTGCCATGGGACCGGCCATGCAAAAATTGCAGGAACTAGCTTTAACGGGCCCTATCCGCAAGGTCATCAAGGATGGTAAACCCTTTTTAGGTATTTGTCTGGGGCTGCAACTGCTGTTCGACACAAGCTCAGAGGGTGGCTTTATCGAAGGGCTTAAAATCCTGCCTGGCAGCGTTGAGCGCTTCAGTACACTCAAGGTCCCGCATATGGGTTGGAACCAGGTCAATGTCCAACCTGTGGGGCAAAAAATGTTTCAGGGACTATCTTCAGGTGAGAATGTATATTTCTGCCATTCTTATTATGTAAAGCCTCAAAATGTCTCTATGGCTGCAAGTTTGACCGAATACGGCATTGATTTTGTATCTGCCGTGGCCCATGAGAATGTCTGGGGCGTACAGTTTCATCCCGAAAAAAGTCAAAAGGCCGGTCTACAAATTTTAAAGAATTTTACTCAACTATGATCCTCATTCCTGCCATTGATATCAAGGACGGACAGGTGGTCCGTCTGTTCCAGGGAAACTTTGGAAAACAAACGGATTATGATCCCTATCCATTAATGGCTGCCAAAAGATGGCGCGACATGGGGGCCCAATGGGTCCATGTCGTCGATTTGGACGGTGCCAAGGATGGGGTCATGGCCAACAAGGAACATATCATCTACATTACCCAAAAGACCGGCCTTTCCGTGCAGGCGGGTGGTGGCATCAGGGATGAACAGACCGTCGAAGATTTATTAAAGGCCGGTGTCAAGCGTGTAGTTTTGGGGACAAAGGCCCTTGAGGACCGCAAGTTCTTAAAGAATTTGCTGGCCCGCCATGGGGAGAAAATTTGCGTCAGCCTGGATTGTTCCAAGGGTTTTGTGACCCAGCGAGGGTGGGTGGATGTTACGGGTGTCAAGGCAACCGATGTTGCCGTTGCCATGGAAGGCTTGGGGCTAGAATGGATGGTTTATACGGATATCGCCCGCGATGGCGCCTTAATGGGACCTAATTTTGAACAGCTTGAGACCATGATAAAGACGGTCAAGAAAGTTAAATTAATCGCCTCGGGCGGGATCGCTTCGATAGATGATGTGCGTAAATTAGCTTCCATGAAAGGGATTGACGCTGCCATTACGGGTAAGGCGATTTACGAAGGAAAATTGGATTTTAAGGCGGCTTTGAAAGCCATTGCTCAAAAAAGTTAGATTTTTAAACCAGGATATATGCTTAATAAACGCATCATTCCATGTCTGGATGTCAAGGACGGGCGCGTGGTCAAGGGGGTCAATTTTGTTGACCTTAAAGATGCCGGTGATCCGGTGGATTGCGCGAAAGCCTATGATCAAAGCGGCGCGGATGAATTAGTTTTCTTGGATATTACAGCCAGTCACGAGAAGCGAAAAATTTTCTTGGACGTGGTGCAAAAAACTGCGGAGTGCGTTTTTATGCCCTTGACGGTGGGAGGCGGCATCAGCAATGTTAATGATATTCGTGATTTGCTTAATGCCGGCGCTGATAAAGTCTCCATGAATACCTCTGCCGTCAAAGAACCGGGCCTTATCCGTCAGGCCGCGACTAAATTCGGCGCTCAATGCATTGTCGTGGCCATTGATGCCAAACGTGTGGGGAATCATTGGGAAGTTTTTACGCACGGTGGCCGCTCAGCCACCGGGCGTGATGTTATAGAATGGGCTAAAGAAGCCCAGACCAAAGGTGCCGGGGAGATCCTATTGACCAGCATGGATGCCGACGGCACAAAGAATGGCTTTGACCTGGAACTGACCAAGGCGGTGGCCGCGGCCGTTAATATTCCGGTGATCGCCTCCGGTGGGGCCGGGACATTGGAGCATTTCTACCAGGTTTTTGTGCTTGGGCGGGCGGACGCCGCACTGGCAGCATCTGTGTTTCATTACGGTGAAATCCCAATTCCAGCAGTAAAGTCATTTTTAAAACAAAAGAAAGTGAATGTGCGATGAGTGCTAATCCTGAAATAGAA
>CAZKUL010000191.1:0-3839 GCA_964555945.1 uncultured Planctomycetales bacterium | reverse complement strand
TCTTAATTCGAAGCGCAAAAAATAATTAGAAGTTTTTAATAAATTTTTAAAAAAAAATTTTTAAAAAAATATTAGACAACTCTAATAAAATAGGGTATATTACCTCTAAGTCATCTAACCCAAGATAAGGGGAAAAATTCCCCATGGGGGCTTTAAGGAGGTAATTCCTATGAACGGACCAAATAACCAAGAATCAAATCAGAAGGCCCAACAGGAAGAAGAAGCTACATTTGCCTGGGATGAGGCTAATGTTTTAATCTAAAGTTCCAAGATTTGGGTATTCTCTTAGGGCTCAGCCATCGCTGCAGCCCTTTTTTTTGTGTCTAAAAAAGTGGTAAAACACAAAAAAATAGTCCATACTTTCATTATGTCTATTATTGTTTTCCTACGAAGCCTATTTTCCAGGCCGAAGATATCTTTTTTTATCTTATTGGCATTTTTAACCAATACAGTTTCTCCTTTGTCTTTGGCCAAGGCAGGCGAAATGGTTTTACCTCTAATGCCTCTGCCAGGCACCATGGTTTCTATGAGTTCAGCCTATGTCCCTGCTCATTTAATGGGATTGATCATCCACCCTGACGATGCCTTTAAGTTTGATTTCTTGATCCATCAAGGGGATGGTCATTTGACTCCAGACCAGAAGAAACAGGAATACACCAAGCTTGTGAAATACTTTTTAGCTTCTTTGACCGTTCCAGACAAGGACCAATGGGTCAATCTGTCTCCCTATGAGCATGACCGGATCATCGCAGGCGATTTCGGCAAGACAACCATGGGACGTGACCTTCTAGAAGAGGACTATTTGCTTAAACAAATAACGTCTTCTCTTATGTTTCCAGAGGCAGGATTAGGTAAAGCATTTTGGGAGAAAGTCTATACAAAAGCATGGCAGGATTATCATACAACCAACGTTCCGGTCAACACCTTCAATAAGGTCTGGATCATCCCTGATAAAGCCACCGTTTATGAAAGCCAAAACACCGCCTATGTCATCCAAACCCATTTAAAGGTGATGCTGGAAGAAGATTATCTATCATTAGCTAAGCACCAAAGCCAACCAGGGGACATGTTCCCCCGCCAAGTCGGGGGTACGTGTCCCCAAGCCCGATGCCAAGCAAATAAACCTATGAATGTGAAAGCAACCCAGGTCGCAAGCCTTTCGCGAAACGTCATCCGCCAAATCATCCTCCCAGCCCTTGAAAAAGAAGTCAACGAAGGCAAAAACTTCGCACCTCTCAGACAAATCGTCAGCGCCATGATACTCGCCACCTGGTACAAAAAAGTCCTCAAAGAGTCCTTACTAGGTAAAATCTATGCGGACAAAGCTAAAATTAAAGGTGTGGATTATCTGCCATCTCATCGTTCTTTGTCATCCCCGAATGTTTTAATCGGGGATCCACAATACATCTACCAACAATACCTCAAAGCCTTCAAAAAAGGCGTCTACAACTATATTAAAGAAGACCAGGACAAATATACCCATGAATCCATCCCAAGAAAATATTTCGCAGGCGGTTTCCAGTTGAGTCAGGCCATGGTGACGGTTGAGCATGAAATGACAGAAAAAGACAAAAATTTTGCCCAAACCACATGGGGAAACGCGGCAGATGATATCGATCGGGTCAAGGTAAATATAAGCCCCCGATATTTTAAGTCAGGTCCCCTAAATCATTCTTTAAACCAGGCAATGATTTCTCCTTCAGATTTTGTCAAAATGAAACATGCTAATAGGCATTTATATATTGCAAGGTATGATTTTTTTGATCTTTTAACTATGCATGAAGACTGGCGCTCAAATTATTCATTTGACCCTTCTTTGGATAAGGCGAATGATATTCTTGGTATCTGGGCTTTCGTTACGGCATTAAATCTTCATCACAATGACCTAAAACCAGATTTAGACCAATGGCAAACACTTTCAAGGGCCCTTACATATGACCAAGCGGACAGAAATTATATTTTAAGCCAGATTAAAAAAGACCGACTCGTTCAATGGGTAAATGGCATTCGAAGGATGAGGTTTTCTGGGCTTGTAGGCTACGATATCGTTTTCTTTAACAAATCAAGGGATGATGTTGCCAATTTATTACAATCAGCAATCGGCAAAATACCCGATCAGCCAATTGAAAACAGTCAAATTCTTGCCCTCAAGCAAAAGGTCTATCCGGATAAATTAAATGGACAAGGACTCTTAAAATTAAAAGATCCAGATGCTATAAAACGAGAATTAAGTGGATTTGGTGTTAAGTTTGATGACTTAATTGTATGGGTGATACAAATAAAGAATGCCGAATTAGGAATAAAGCCAGAGGGCATGACTGTTTTTAAGTATGTCAATGACATGAACTATGTTTTTGATATTCTGATAGCTAAAATTACTTCTCGATTAGAGGCAGTAGGTAATTCGGCAGCTGAAATTAATGAGAAATTAAAAAGTTGGAGATTAATTGATCGTGATGCGGCAATGACTGTTGATAGAATAGGAGATTTTTTTAGGAATGCCCAAATAATCCCAGCCTATCGGGATAGAAGGAGCGCAGATATATATTTTTGGTTTGGGCGCCAAGGGGAGCATTTAGAAATGAAAGAAATTGAAGAGGATGTTGCTAAAATAAAAGAACGCTTACGGTTTATCGGGCCTTATAATGACCGTATTATGACAGTTTTAGGACAGGTTGTTTGGTATGTGCAAATTAAACGTCCTTCCGACGTGGTTCGATCATTGTTTAAGTCCACTACAGAAACCCGGAATGATGAGGCCATGCATTCATTTCCTTCCGGGAAAAATGGTGGTATTGATTTAAATTCAGCAAATTTAGCCATGACCATCAAGCATGATGGCAGGATTGGCTCGATGCAATTTTTCCAACAGGACATGGCCCAATTCAGCCAGATGGAAGGCTTGGAACCGCACATAACTGCCATACGTCTCGCCACAGGTCTTGCGATTTTTAGGGAAATAAATTTATATAAAGGGAATTGACATTGAAAAAATCAGAAGTAAGATAAAAGTATTAGTCTTTAATTATTTAACACACGCCGGTAGCTTACCATTTCAAATATTGGATCAAAGGGGTTCAAGAATTTTATCAACAATATTATCGCCAGAGGGATCTTTATGAAAAATTTGATTTTGGTTTTGGTTGTTGTTTTTGGTCTAACATCATTCATCGGCTGCAACAAAAAGAAAAAGGACGAGTCTGCTGATCTCAACGGTGTTGTGACGGAAAATGTCGTTTCCGTGACGGACAATGCTACGCAGAATGCGGATGCTAATGCCGTCCCTGTTGTTGTGGAAAATTCATCGGCCGCTGCAACCGACGTTGCTGAGCCGGCCATGGCGCCTGCTGCTGTCGATGTTGCGGGAAAGCCCACACCTAAGGAAATACAGCAAGCGCTTAAAAATGCCGGTCTTTATGACGGCAAGGTTGATGGTAATGTCGGCCCTAAAACTAAAAAATCCATTGAGGCCTTCCAAACTCAGAACGGGTTAAAAGCGGACGGCAAGGTCGGCCGTAAGACCTGGAAAGCTTTATCTGCCTATTTGAATAAAAGTACGGAAGTAGCCAATCCTTCCGCCGACACTCAAGCAGTCACGCAATAAATGAGTCAAGCCATTGACGCCTTTTAAGAATTATTTGACAAGTAAATAAAAGTGAGGCATACTTTTGAGAGGAAGTTAAATAATGCAATAGTTGTGTGTTTATCTAGAAGGAGGATCAAGGTAATGGCAAAAGGTAAAGTCAAATGGTTTAATAACCAAAAAGGTTATGGCTTCATCACTCCGGAAAATGGTAAAGATGTTTTCGTTCATCACACCGCGATCAAATCAGACGGCT
>CAZKUL010000190.1:0-3876 GCA_964555945.1 uncultured Planctomycetales bacterium | reverse complement strand
ACGGTGGTGTGAGAGGACGGCAGGGAAGATATTTATTCCCTGCCTCCTACTCGATTGGAGGCCAAATGAACTGGATTTTAGTAACTCTTCAGTTTTTTCATTGGTCTAGACATAGGGGGACAGCATACCTGCCAATAGCCTGAAATCGCATTCCCAGTATATGTTATTGTTTGACCTTACCCGATAACTTCTGATACACTGGTATACGTATTTCAGGCTATATGACAATCTTTGAGTTGCCGTGTCTCCGGCAGTTCGAATAGGTGCCATGCGAGGCCACCATTAACGCCCGATCGAGCCTTGATATAAAAGGGGCCGAAGGGCAAATATGAACATTATGTAGAAAGAATTTTTAATGATTACCGAAGTTTCAGTTAAGTGTGATGTGCTTAAGCAAAAGAATAAATCCGCATATCTTGTTAAGATTAAAACGCTTGAGGGTTATCTGTGGGAGGGGGCTTTTGAAAAAGATAAGGTCTTTGACACAGTGGGCGTGGTCAACGAAATGGTGCCCATTAAAGGCCGCGTTTACGCCGCTTTACTTACACACAATTCAAGATACGCTTCAATAGAGTTACCCGCAGAAAATACGAAAATTGGAAAAAGAATCAATATTCCCTTAAACCATATTTGGCCTCCACCTTCATCTAGTTAGTTTTGAGGCCAAATGGCGACTAAGAATTTGCTACACAATCATCTCCATCCTCCCTTAGAATTATAAATCTGCCTTAATAAAGTTATTATTCTCTTTTAATACGCACCCAAAAGGGTATATATTTATCTTTCAAGTAAAATAATAATTTTCAAAGCCTTCTCCGGAAAGGCGGATTATTTGTTTACTTTTTGGATTCAATACCAGGAAGAACAATGCTTTTTAACTCCATAGATTTTTTATTTTTTTTCATTGTTGTTTATGGTTTGTATCTAATTTTAAACCACAAATGGCAGAATTGGCTGCTTATTGTGGCTAGTTGTGTCTTTTATGCGACATGGAATTGGAAGTTCTTGTTCTTAATGTTCCTTTCCATTAGTACTGATTTTTGGTGTAGCAAGTACATAGATCTCACTATTAACGTCAACAAACGACGCCTACTATTGTGGACAAGCCTGACTGTTAATTTATTGATCCTTGGTTTCTTTAAATACTACAATTTCTTTATTGGTAACGTCCAAGATGTGCTCAAATCATTTAATATTGTATGCCCCTCGTTAAATTTGACGCTGCGTATTATCTTGCCGTTAGGGATTTCTTTTTATACTTTTGAGGCCATTAGTTATGTGGTCGATGTTTACCGTCGCCAGGTCAAGCCGGCTCAACGGTATTGGGATTATGTGTTATTTGTCATTTATTTCCCGCATCTTATCGCCGGTCCAATTATGCGGGCAAAGAATTTCCTGCCTCAAATTACTTCTCCAAGACAATTACATCTTGAGCAATTCTATGAGGGGTGTCATCTGTTTTTCTGGGGTTTGTTTGAGAAAATTTTTGTTGCAGATAACCTGGCTAAAATTGTCAATCCTGTTTTTGGGTCGTCAATGCCCTATGAGGGAGGGCATGTTCTTGTTGCTCTTTATGCATTCGCATTTCAGATTTTTTGTGATTTTGACGGGTATTCGAATATGGCCAGGGGCCTCGGCAAATGCATGGGGTTTGAGATCAGTATAAATTTCAGACTTCCTTATTATGCTACAAACCCAAAAGAGTTCTGGCGCAGATGGCATATGACTTTATCTTCTTGGTTAAGGGACTATATTTATATTCCTTTGGGTGGCAATCGGGAAGGTCAATTAAGGATGTATGGCAGTTTAATGGCGACCATGCTTTTAGGAGGTCTATGGCATGGCGCTTCGTGGACATTCGTCCTGTGGGGGGCCTATCATGGGGCTTTGCTTTGCGGGCATAAGGTTTTTGATACGTTTGATGGCGGTTTAAAAAGATTGAATTTTAAAGGCTCCCGGATTCTAATAACAATCTTATTCTTTCATACGGTGGTCTTGGGATGGCTTTTATTTAGAGCGACAAGCGTACATCAAGTTAAAGAGATGCTCTGTTCGATGCTGGTGGGATTTCATCCAACGGAATTCATGGATGTATTCTCTAAATTCCTATTTTTTGTCACGCCTTTATTCCTTGTTCAGATGGGGCAATTAAAAACCGGGGATTTAATGTTTTTATTTAAAATGCCTAAAATAATCAAGATCGTGGCCTATGCCTTAATGACCTATTTAGTTCTAGGTTTTGGCGTTGTCAGGCCTGAAAAGTTTATTTATTTCCAATTTTAACTATGACCATTATCAGAAAATGTTGCGTTTGGCTTTTGTTGTATCTTGTCTCTCTTGAGATTTTTTTGCGCCTGGGGGGATTGATATCTGTTTGGAAAGAGGATATAAAGAATCTCAATAGTGGAGGAGACTACAAAATCATTTGTATTGGGGATTCTGTTACTGGTTTTGGTTCCTACCCCGAAGACTTGCAAGAGATCCTTAATGCCAGACAAAAGAAAATACATTTTGTCGTGCTTAATCTCGGAACACCTGGGGCGGGCATGGATTATTTTTCACAAAATTTGTCCTGGGACATTGATCAATATAAACCCAATATGGTTGTCTCTATGATTGGGCTTGCCGGGAAAACTTCGGAAAATCTACGACCTGTCAATAAGTTGCCACTTTTTGAGCTTTGGAAAAAATCATCAGTTTTACGTTTAATACAGTCTTTGGGTTCACAACTCCTTGAAAGGATCTTTTCAATAAAACAAAATATCTTTTCTCAAGGGCACGGCATTGTTCAACCAGTAAGTGCTAAAAAGGATACGACCATTGATACTTACCTGGATGCTATGGTTGTTAGGGTGGCCCAGAATCCGACAGCCGAAAACTATATAAAATTAGGCATTTGGTACAGAGTGGCTTATAAACGGGACCAATCGTTGCAGAACTTTATGAAAGCCGTTGAAATTGATCCTAACAATTTCCAAACATGGCGTTTAATTGCTGAAGACTTCCTTCGAAGTTCAAACTATGAAAAGGCGATACCGTCTTTGTTCCAATGCGCAAGATTATGCCCGGATTCAAATGCCGACATGAAGGTGGAGATTTATGAGGAATTGTACAAGTGTTTCTTTGCGACACACAGAGAGAATCAATTAATATCGTTGTATGAATTTGCCATCGCCAATTCGCCCAATTTCTCTTGGGGGTATAGTTATTTAGGCCCCTATTTAATGCAAAAGAAAGAATATCTTTCCGCGAGGAATGTATTCTTGAAGGAACTTTCAATAGATCCTTCGCAATATTCCGCCTACATGGGGCTTGCCCGGTATTTTCTTCAGATCGGGGACATTCCAGCCGCTATCGATATTCTGGAAATCGGGATTAACAAGGATCCAAGCACGAATCTATTGTATGACCTGTTGGCCAAGGTGCTATCAGATAATAACGAAATAGCTAAAGCCGAAATTGTCTTAGAAAGGTCGCTCCATCTGCCTGCCGATGATCTTGATGCCTTAAAGGCTCTCCAGATAAAGACCAATGAAAGTATGTACGATTGCCAAATGCTATCGAAAATGTATAATTTGGATCATAAACCTGAATATTCAAGCGTACTTAAACAAAAAATAGGTCAATATGAGCAAATACGTTCCAATGCGTATGAAAAGATATATCAAATGCTTAAAGATAAGGACATTCCTTTGATTGCTGTGCAATATCCTATGAAAAGTGTGAAGACTTTAATGGATAGCCTTCCATTTCTTGATAAACGATACTTTGTTGACAATGAAATGATCTTCAAAAACGCGGTTGCTAAGAGTGGTTATTTTGACTATTTTGTAAATCAAGAATTCAATGAATCCGGGCATCTCACCCCAAAAGGAT
>CAZKUL010000189.1:0-3880 GCA_964555945.1 uncultured Planctomycetales bacterium | reverse complement strand
AGGCCGCCGTAAATCTCGGAAGACTGAAAAATAAAACCCCGGCGTTTAGCAAGGGCCACAATTTTATCCATTAAATCTGCTTGTGCCATAATGAAGGGATATTCTATCAAAAGCCCGTCAAAAAGCAACCTTAAATAATACTATAGGAAAAGAGCTCTATTATAAGCAAGATTTCAGTGAATTTCGGAGAAAATGGACAGGCCGGCTGCAGATTTGATAGTTGTAATGACGGGTTCTAACCCCTCAATGCTAAGATTTGTCCAATCTGCCTGGCTGACCGGCACAGGAATCCCATTGCCGTCCCGTTTGATCCGCAGGCTTAATTGAGCGGCGTTAAAATCGATACCCCCTTTGACTAAAGGACTATTGTCCATGGCTCTATCAGGCGCAACTCGTGTGTTTGACATTGCATGGTCCATGATGTCCATTTGCTGGGCCACATCCAGCAGGAACTCATTGACATCTCCGAATAGATTGAGGTCAAAATATTTACTGATGATCTCATCCAAATTAGTATAGGGGATGAGTTTTTGCGCATGTTGGGTATAGTCCCTGAGTTGAGAGGCGGTAAAATTCTTTCTTTTCATTTCTCCTGCTGCATTGAGCGTAGTGAGCCAAGCTTCAAAAGTCGTTGGTCGGTCTCCAATTGCTGCCAGGGTTTTACCTTCTTTAGAAAACTTACCTTCCCTAGTGTATTCGAGCACTCGTCCAATATGCCCCAAAGGATTGATCCTGCCCCAAGGAAGATCAATGGAAGTGGCCGAAATTCTATACAGCGAATTAACGATCCAACCCCGCAATAGCCTCGGTATCGGATTCTTGCCATTTACTTTTTCATAGGTTTGATCAATCTGGGCATAGGTCAATCTTTCGCTTTCAATGTCAACGGTACGGCCGACATAGTTATTAGCATTCGCAAAAATATGCGCCGCCCATTTTCCTATATCCTTCGCTGCGATCATCGGCAATTGTTGATGTCCCAATGCAGCTTTAAATGACGGATAAACGATGAATCCCGGGGTTTCAGAAAAATTTGTATAAAATGCGAGCGGGTGTATAAATGTAAAATTCAAAGGATGCTCAGGATCAACCTCGTTAAGGGCGCGGATATAGTCCTCAACCTTCGCCTTACTGACGGTACTGAGCAGTCTGTCATCCCGTGGTACGCCGGAGTAAACAAAATGTTTGACACCTGCTTCTTTGGCAATCAGGGCCACTCTTTTACCGCGCTCTTCTTCCTTTAAAATCAGGCCTTTCAAATAATTGGCCGGGTTCGGGACGCCTTTTCTAACGCCGCGTTCTCCCATAAAATTCGTGGCACAAAAGACATTAGAGACACCCTGCATGGCCCTTCTCAAACTCTCTTTGTCATCCAGGTCCCCTTGGACCAATTCAACACCTCGCTGGGCCAATCGTTGGGCTTGAGGGCTTTGCGGGTTACGGACCAGGGCACGGACCCTGCTTTTATTTTCTCTTAATAGCGCATCGGCAACAGCCCCGCCTTGATTGCCCGTGGCCCCAATGACAAGTATGAGGGGACGTTCTGTTAATCGGGCGGCATTAGGTTCTGCATTGACCGTGGCCAAGTCGTCCTTTGTCCCCATTTCTGTCCTCATCGATTCATTTTGGATGCTCGTCAGTCTCACCGTCATGGCCTTACTGATCATTGCCGGATAAGGATCAACGGCCCCGCCAGAAAAATACTTTCTGGGAATAGTTTCGTTGGTGTATTTATCCACATCTTCTTTAATGAAATTAAAAACGCCTTTTTTATAAGCTTTCAAATATTGCCGATAAATTTCTTCATTGGTTTTAGGGTCTTGGTCAACGCCTTTGACCTTGGCTTTATTGACGTAAATCTTGCCTAATAAGGATTCTTTGAGCACCCGTTTATACCAAGCTGCCAAAATCATCCCGCTATAGACCTGTCGTAGAGCCGCGAAATTCTTTCCCTCATTGACCTCACGTTCTAACTGCGGAAGGACGATTTGTCGGACTATTTGACTGGCTAATTTGTGCGTGGGTAGTAAGGCGTTGGGGTGGATTCCCTGGGGTGCTTTCAGTGTCAACCCGTTATTTGGTTGGCAGCCTGCTTGGGGACACGTTCTTAGTAATTCTGACTTGAACATGTCCCCTGGTTGGCGTTGGGGGTGGAATTTAGTTGCGATCCCGGAATGGATTTGTAATGAGAGGTAATCTTCTTCCAGCATGACTTTTAAATGGTTCTTGAGGACGTAGGCGGAGTTTCCTTTTTCATAGATAAGCGCGTCATCCGGGAGGATCCACACTTTATTAAAAGTATTAACAGGAATATTGGTTGTCCCAAAATGTTCCTGGGCTTGCGTGTAAACCGTATTCCAAAAATGCTTACCCAAATTATCTTCCGGATAAATGAGTGAAGCGGTGATTTGTTTAAGCATGTAATCCTGGGCCAACAAGTCACGACCCATCTCAGTCTTTCCAAAATCTTCTTTGATAATACGGTCTTTTTCATAAGGCGAAAGATTGACCCATTGATCCACATCTGGAATGGCCAGCGAACCAAAAAAATATTTTGCCAGTTTGGTATATTCTGTTCTTTTTTGGGCCTGGTTCAACTCTTTGTCACCTCTATAAATAATAAAGTCAAACTTAAAGGCGTTCTCCGGATGGACCACTATTCCCTTTAAATAAGCTGGCGTGAATTCGGCACTTAAAGGCACCCTGACACCAGGCTTGGGCATAAAGGGCATTGGATCTAGTTGCGCGTAGGCTGGAAGCTTTACAGAAGTGATAATAAAAGCAGCTAAAATGACTTTGGAAACAGCCTTATACATCTGTTTGGGCACAAGGTAAAACATAGTAAAGTATACCATATAATCATTGGATCAAAACATGAGGCGGAGGGAAACCAGGCAGAAATGATTTGGCTATTTTAATAGGGCGCTGTCCCCTATTATTTCCCCTACAATAAGCGGCCGACGACATAGGGAAGGACGTATTCGGTCCTTAAAATGCGGGGGCCTAAGTCAATGGGCTGGCAGCCGGCTGCCAATAATAGTTCGATTTCATAATCAAGGATGCCCCCTTCGGGGCCGATGACCAACACAATAGGAAGTTGGCCCTTATGTTCATCCCCCCTCCCCTGCCCTCCCCACCTCGGGGAGGGAATATCGGTCTTATTTGGATGGGCGACCAGGGCTGATTGGCCTTTGATAAGATCAGGCAGTTCGTCTCGCACAAAGGGTTTAAAGGCTTTTTTAAGGACGACCTCGGGCATGATGGTGTCCTTGGCTTGTTCAAGGCCTAACATCAATTGTTCTGTCATCGCCTGCGGTTTTAAAGACGAAGAACTCCATAAGCTTTTCTCAACGCGATTAAAATTCAAGACAAATATCTTTTTGACCCCGAACATGGCCGCGGAAAATAAAATGCGTTTGAGCATCGGGGGACGGGGCAACGCCATTATCAGCGTCAGAGGTGAGGCTTCGGGAGGCTCGATGTCCAACTTAACATCGAGTTCAACAGCTTTGCTTGTGTTATGCGCTAAAATACCCTGCCCCATAAGACCATTGACCTTACCTACGGTCAAATTCTGGCCCACCTTCGCCTTTAGAATCTCCCGGATATGATCAACTCTGCGTCGGTCATTGATGCGCACGCGGTTAGGGGTGATGAAATCAGGGTCAGAAAGTAAAATGAGATTCATTCTGTTAACGTAGGGGCCGAGCTCGTCTCGGCCCGCACCATCGGGCGGACACAAGGTCCGCCCCTACAATTCAGGAGAGTCCTTTAATTTTTTAATTTCCTCTTGTGACAAATGAAAGGAATGTGCGTCGTCGGGGAATCGGCCTGTGGTGACTTCCTGTTTGTATTGTTTGACGGCTTGCACTATTTGGGG
>CAZKUL010000188.1:0-4041 GCA_964555945.1 uncultured Planctomycetales bacterium | reverse complement strand
AAAGCCATTCTACCACGTAGGGTGTGATTCCCTTATTTTTTACCGGACACTAGTGGTATCATATAAGAAATAAAAACCGGTCGCGGTCTCGGCATGAGATTATGGCGAAACGATGTCACGAAAGAAGCCAAGAATTTAGTTGACCAGTTTGAGTAAGCCATGTTTTTTTAGTGTTTTTATTGGAGAAATAATTACCCATAGAAAAGATAACACGTTTTATCACAGAAGGCAAATCAGGGGGTGCGGATGGAAGATTTAAAGGAACGTAACATTAATTAAGCAGGATAGTTACACAAATTTCATAGAATTAGAATATTTTAATTATCCATGAAGACTCTTCCATGATGTGTTTCAGGGTTAGATTTTTTTCAACGGGACGTAGCGCTTTATCCGCAAATGAGGTATATTTAATGGGGAGGGGCGAATAGAGTGTTGTTTACAGTGGATCTAGAGCAGCGTAGGAAATGTCCACTAAAGAATCTTCCCGCAGGGCGCGCACGCTGCTTTAAAGAATTTCATTTTTTCCTTATTTAATCTACCCAGAAGAGCTATAATTATAAACAAAATTATGGGAAATTCTTTTGCATTGCCTATTGTCCGTTTAGTTCGACGTCTGTCCATGATAGTGACGCTCTGTTGTGGGGCCTATATTGTTTATTTTTTAGTGGCCAAGAACCATGATAATGCCGTCTACGATAATGTCAGTTCAACTCCCACAAAGGCCGTTGGTTTGCTCTCAGAACCGTCGACCGTTGATGTGAAACTCTACGACCCCTCTGGAGACGCGCAAGCCCGGGATATTTTTTCTCTGTCAACGGCGGTGAGCCCCTCTGGCAGCGTTGAGAATACGCCCAAAGGGCAGCTTCCGGCGCATTTGAAAATTGTTGGGATAGTCATAGCTCATCCTTCCCAAATCGCCATCGAGGATTCTATGTTGAATAAAACATATTTTATTGACGAGGGCAATCCTCAGGCCGGTATCAAAATTGTGCGCAGCAGTCCTGGGCAAATGATTATTAATTATCAGGGGCAGGATATTTCTGTTCCCGTTAGTAAACAGTAAATGGTGGTGGCTGATGTTTAGATCTGTGGCCTGTATTTATTTTATTCTCCTGCTTCTGGCTTCCAATGGCAGTTTCGCCCAGTTGGTCCCGGAAACATCTCCTGCCCCTGTCCAGGGTCAAAAGTCGATGATGCTCGACACCCTTGAAATCAAGGATATGGACATCAATGACGTGCTTAAATTATTGTCAGCCAAATCAGGGTTAAATATCATTGCCGGCAAAAGCATATCTGGCCGGGTCACTATTTTTTTACAAAACGTGGAGGTGCATGACGCGCTGACCATCATTCTCAAGGCCAATGACCTGGCGTATATGGAAAGTCATGGTGTGCTTCAAATCATGACTGCCGCGGAATATGAGCAGATTAACGGCCATAAGTTTGGGGTGAACATGGAGAGTACCATTGTTTCTCTCCAATCGGCAAAAGCTTCAGATGTGGTGACGGTGCTCAATCAACTCAAAAGTCAAGCCGGTAAATTGATCGCCGATGACCAATCCAATAGCATCATTATCGAAGATGTGCCGGAGAAAATCAGCGAATTACTGGATTTCATCAAGACTATCGATGAGCCTACGACGATAGAGGTTTATAAGCTTCAGCATATTTCCGGTGAACCCCTTGTGGCTAAATTGCAGGAGATGACCAGCCCCAAAATAGGGACTGTGAAATTTGACGGCCTGTCCAATAAATTGTTCATCAAGGACACGCCTAAAAAAATAACGGAAATGCTGGCGTACATCAAGCAGATTGATGTCACTCGTGAAACCAAGGTTTTTAATATCAATTACGCCAAAGCCGATGATCTGGCGAAAACCATTGGCCCCATGCTGACTAAGGATGTCGGCAGTATCGAATTTGATGCCCGCTCCAATACGTTAGTGGTCATGGACATCCCGCCCAAAGTCGAGGAGATCACCGCGATGATCAAGGCCTTGGACAAGGTTGACAGGGAGGTTTTCATCGAGGCCAAGATTATTCAGTTGACATTAGGGGACCATTATCAAATGGGTGTGGATTGGCAGAAGGTCATCCTCAGGACAAATAACGCGGCGATCAATTTTAGCAGTAACTTTCCATTGCCCGGATCACCGACCAGTAATGTAGGCACCGCATCCATAGGGACGTTGAGCAGCGGCACTTTTAGTGATGTCTTGCAGGCCCTGGATACTTTTGGCAAGTCACGGATACTCTCCAGCCCCCGTCTGGCGGTGATCAATAATCAGGAAGCCAGTATTCTCATTGGAACGACGATTCCTTATACGACCAGTGCCGTCACCACTCCCGCCAGCGGTCCGACGACGAGTTCAGAAAGTGTTAATTTTATCGATACCGGTGTCAAGCTGCATGTCACGCCGATTGTGCATGGGGATGGTTATATCACCATGAAAATTAAGCCTGAGATTTCTAATGAAGAATCCACCCCATTTACCGCGCCTGATGGATCGCTGATCCCTATCGTGGATACTTCTGAAGTGCAAACAACGGTCAGCGTCAGGGATGGAGTGACCATTATTATTGGCGGGTTGATCAAGGATGAATTTATCACCAATAAAAATAAGATTCCGGTCCTGGGAGACCTTCCCCTGTTGGGGAAAGCTTTCAGCTCTATAGACCGTAACATGCAAAAAACAGAAATCGTCATTTTTTTGACCCCGCATATTATTAATGGTGACGTGACCAACGATCCTAAGGAATATGTCAAAACAACTTCAACCTCTAGAGGCATTAAAACCTATTACGATCCCTTGCCCAAAGATGAATCCACCGTACCTGTCCAATAATAATATTTTTCTCCCCCTCTTTTTCATTAAGAGGGGTTAGGGGAGTCCATGGCAAAGCCACATGTCTATCTAGGAGATATCCTAGTCCAAAAGGGCATCATCACGGCCGAACAATTGCAAGTGGCCCTGGAAGAGCAAAAAAGGACAGGGCAGCTGCTGGGGACCGTTTTGGCCCAGTTGAAGATCATCAGCGATGAGCAGGCTATTTTGCCGGCGCTGGCTGAAAAACTTAATATCCCTTTTTTGTCTTTAAAGTCCACTCCTGTCTCCCAGGATGCGTTAACGCGCCTGCCGGCCAAGGCTGTCAATCACTATAAGGTCTTTCCCGTCAAATATGAAAATGGCCTGTTGACGGTGGCCATGAGGAATCCTTGGGACATAGCCATCCTTGATGATTTGGCCATGGTTGCGCATGCCCATGTTCAGCCTGTTTTAGCAGGGGAAAAAGATATCATTGAAGCCATCCGCGAATATTACGGCCTGGGAGCGGAGACCATTGAGCGCATGATGTCGGACACGCACATGATGACGGCCGATGCGCCGGTGACAGAGGCGATTGACGAGTTTTCTTCTGAAGCATCCATCAGCCAGTTCCTCAACCAAATTTTGTTTCAAGCCCATCGCGATAGTGCCACTGACATCCACATTGAGCCCTTTGGCAATGAATTGCGCATTCGCTATCGCATCGACGGGGTTTTGTATGACGCACAGGTGCCGGAAAACATCCGTTATTTTCAAGAAGCCCTGATTTCCCGTATCAAAATCCTTTCCAATCTGAATATCGCTGAAAAACGGCTTCCCCAGGACGGGCGATTTAAGGTCAAGGTGGAAAATACAGACATGGATTTGCGCGTGTCTTTCTTACCGACGTCATTTGGTGAGAGCTGTGTTATTCGTTTATTAAATACTTTTCGTTTATACAATTTTGAAGAACTGGGTATTGTGGGTGCCGAGCGTAAGCATTTGGACCATTTGATCAATAGGCCTCATGGCATTATATTTTTAACAGGTCCGACGGGTAGCGGTAAAACAACAACTTTATATTCATGCCTGGCGGCCATTAATGCGGAAGATACCAAAATCATCACTGTTGAAGACCCCGTTGAATATCAACTCAAAGGCGCGGTGCAGGTACAGGCAAACGCAGGCATAGGTCTTACCTTTGCCGCGGCCCTGCGTTCCATCCTGCGCAATG
>CAZKUL010000187.1:0-4058 GCA_964555945.1 uncultured Planctomycetales bacterium | reverse complement strand
ATCTCGACCAAGCCAAGATGATTATAATTGGCAGGCTTTTAATGATTCCCTACACATACGGAGAATTCTAAAGCCATCGAGCAGTGGTTTGATAGACTTATTGAACGAGGGTTAAAGTTTGAGCAAGGCATCTTATTTATCGTGGATGGCTCTAAAGGAATTAGCAAGGCCATTAAATCGCGCTTCGGTCATTATGCTTTTATTCAACGCTGCCAATGGCATAAACGTGAGAATGTGACTTCCTATTTGAATGATACTCAAAAAGCTCTATGCCGACGACGTATGCAAGAGGCTTATGCTAAGACTACCTATAAAGAAGCTGAAAACGAATTGAAGAAAATTTATCAAGAACTCTTAAGGATCAATGAACCCGCAGCCAATAGTTTAGCTGAAGGTCTTGAGGAGACCTTAACCCTACATGAGCTTGGCTTGTCCCCGGAACTGGCTAAAAGTTTAAACACCACCAATTGTATTGAGTCCATCATGAGTCAGTTGGGCCAATATACGGATAAAGTGGATCGTTGGCATAACAATTGGCAAATCTTGCGCTGGACCGCCGCCGGCCTCATGGACATTGAGCCTAGACTTAATCGAATTCATGGCGCCCATTACCTGAATGTTTTACGCTTTAAAATGCAAGAATTCATCAAAAAGCACGAGGATAAACAAACGAAGGAAAAGGAATTATTAACAGCTGCGGTTAGCTAAACGATCAGGGAACCCTGTGGAATTTCAACTAAAGAAAGCATTGACTCTGACCATAAATTTTTCGTCTTTTTTAGGAATACGCAAATAATAGCTTATTTCGAAACCGATAGATTTATTTCTCGCAAGGACTTTTGTCTCTTCCATAAAAGAAGCCTCAATCTTTTTAAAGGACCTTATTTAAGTGTAACATTCATAATAAATTTCAGCAACGCTCCTAATATTATTCACTCCTAATATTATTCACAAAATTTAATAATTTATGCTTTTTAATAGTCCGTATTGTATCGACGACAAATAAAAATTCCGTCTGCAAACTATTGAAAAACATAGACTTACAGACGGCATGTATACAAACTCCCCGGTCACCCCCAAAATCCGAACTTTTTTTATGAGATAATCCTGGGAATAACTCATGCTCGAAATCAAAAAAGATGGATTTTATTAAAATATGACTTGGGATAATGGCATGGTTCATAGTTCATAGTGCACTATGAACTATACAAGTATCTTCACCTATGCTATACTTTAGCCATGAAAACTGCTACGACTCAAAGAATTATTGAATATATCACCAAAAACGTCCAAGCCAGCCCCAAAGACCTTTATAATCTTTTGGATATAAGCCCCCGGGCTGTTTTTAAACAACTCAATATCCTATATAAGAAGAATTTGATTCAAAAATTCGGTTCCCCACCAAAAGTTTACTATACCATCGCTAGCAAAGAACTGACGAGAAAACCTACGGATTTAAATGATCAAACAAAAAATATAATCAATGCAAATTTTTATTACGTATCCCCGATCGGACAGGAAAAAATTGGTTTGGTAGGTTTTGAAGCTTGGTGCCAAAAATATGAATTAGATGTAGCCAAAACAGCCCGGGAATATATTTCTACGCTTACGAAATATGAAAAGTACAAAAAGAACGGCCTCATTGATGGAATGAACAAAATGTCCACCACCTTTGAACTCGTTATGCTTGATAAATTATTTTATTTAGATTTTTATGCCATTGAACGCTTTGGGAAAACCAAGCTAGGCCAATTGCTTTTGCTTGCGAAGTCAAGCCAAAATAAAAAGCAAATATCAACTCTAATTGAAATGATCGCTCCTCAGGTCAAAAATATTATCAAAGAATTTAGTATTGATGCCGTTGGGTTTATTCCCCCGACAGTCAAACGCGAAGTACAATTTATGAATGAACTTAAAAAGCGTCTACCCATTAAACAACGGGTACTTTCGATCATCAAAACTAAAACATCTGTAATGGTCGCGCAAAAAACTCTCAACAAACTTCAAGACCGTATTGATAATGCTCAACAAACCATTATTGTGGAGGATAAAAATTCCTTTGATAATATACTTCTTATCGATGATGCCGTAGGCTCCGGCGCCACCCTCAACGAAACAGCCGCTCAAATCAAACGAAAAAAATTATGCCAAGGTAAGATTATTGGATTAGCTATCGTAGGAAGCTTTAAAGGGTTTGATGTCATCAGTGAAGTATGACACATCATTGACGAACAGCTTTGCTGGCATCCTCTAACAAAAATAGCCCTTTTCGATCAATCGACCAAAAAAGGGCTATTTGTCATCCACTCAGGAAGTGGTGCGCCTGAGTGGATCGAATGGCTCCCCGGTCGATGTACTCAGCGCATCACGAACAGATTAAATTTGTGTATACCGATTTATCTTAACTATAATGGCCGTACTTCTTTAGAGATAACCGAAGGAAAAGCTCCCTATGATATTAACCCCAAAAGTCGCATCACCCTACGGCTTTTAAAGGCCCATAGACCGGTCATTTGTAAACCAAATCCAATCAAAACAGCTATGAAATACCAACGCATGTATGTAGACGCTTCATATCAATCAATGGAAAAAGTTGCTCAAGAATTTGGGATAACCCGCGTCCGAGTAAGTCAAATGCTAAATTTGCTCAATCTCGACCAACGGATCATTGACTACATCCTTGGCATCACTAATGCCAGTCAAAACAATTTTTGGACAGAGCGCAAGCTACGTGCAATTGCTCAATTAGCAAAGGAAAAACAATACGATAAATTCCAAAAAATCCTAATTGAAAAAAGCCTTATTTGATATCGTACAAATCGTGCCAATTCGGTCACAAAAATATAATCGCCGCATCACCTGATGTGTCTGACGAAAACCTGACGTAAATCTGACGTACCATTAGCCAATCTGGCCCTATTGTGGCCCTTTGACGCAATCACCAAGTAATCGCCAGAATCGCCAACTACAATTTAGGAGATAATATATATGTCTGACTTATTGAATTTTAAATGTTTCGTTTAAATGCTGCCATCATCTTCTGTTCACCCGGAACCACCTTTCAAATACTTGGTAAACTCCTGATCAAAATTGGAAACATACTCACTATCTTGCTTAACCCGAAATCTATCGTATTCTTGATGGGCTTTGGCAGCCGCCATCTCGTGCGAGATCTTTCCTGCGTGACGAAGTGCCTGTTGATCGGTTAATTGAAGAAATTTATCCATTTGTTTAAGCCAATCCTTCATTGTCATGACGCGATGATTTAATGCAAGAAGTTCAGCAAAATCAATAAACATGCTCACCAGACGATTCAGCTTGGATACTTCTTCCTGGTTTAAATAGTTCTTTGCCACCGTAACATCACTCTTTAACACTTTCCCTTTCGGAGAATGCTTCCATGTCGTCAACCCCATAAACGGCTTTTTGCTATCCGCACGTTGATAAACAATTTCTGCCGCTGTCTTCCCAACCGTCACAAAATGAAGCTGGTTCTGGACAATCTTATAAAATAGTTGTGTTTCTTCACTGTTACTTTGATAATCACTGCTGCATTGCTCAAAAACATCAGCGATCTTCTGATATGCCCGGCGTTCGCTTGCACGGATTTCCCGAATTCTTTCCAAAAGTTCATCAAAATAATCTTCACCAAAAGGCCGCCCATTCTTAAGCATGTCATCATTAAGAACAAATCCCTTGACCATAAACTCTCTAAGGGTATTTGTCGCCCAAATTCGAAAATGAGTGGCTTTTACAGAGTTAACCCGATACCCCACGGCAATAACAGCGTCCAAATTATAATACTCAATATCTCTAGAAATCTCACGCCCACCCTCGGCTTGAACCGTTTCCATTTTGGAAACAGTTGCCTCCCTCACAAGTTCTTTAGTGGCATAAATGTTCTTTAAATGCCGGGATACCGCTGGAACATTAACTCCAAATAGATCTGCCAAGGTCTTTTGGGTCAACCAAAAATTATCCCGTGAGAAAAACACATCGACGGCAACCTTGCCATCCGCCGTAGTATAAAGAATAACCTTGTTGTCACGACGAACCTG
>CAZKUL010000186.1:0-4091 GCA_964555945.1 uncultured Planctomycetales bacterium | reverse complement strand
TGCGCCAGCCGCATGACTGGAAGGCATCCCGCCGGTGCCGATAAACCAGCGGAAATTAAATCTTTTTTCCCTTAATATCCCTAATAGCACCTTGACAGTTTGGGCTAAAACCCAAACAAGCAAGGTAATCAGCAGGATACGGTTTTGAAAAACCTCCGGAAAAAAAGAATGTGGGTATAAGCCTAGCATATTTTGTAAATCGGACGGACAATCCCCTTTGTGTTCGGCTACATTATATCTTGCCAAGTCAAAAAGTATAATAATTTCTTGCGCGCGGGGCAGGATTTTTCCATGGTAGAGCAGGGACAACATTTCTCTCAGGACTTTTGGGACTACTCAATTCTTTTAGGCGGGATAACAAAGCCGATGGGTGTTTTGGGCTTTCGTGGCGGATCGATTAATTTGCGCAAGGCGTTGAATACGATTTTGAAGTGCGAGTCGTATTTCTTTTCTAATTCTTCTATTTTTATACGGAGATCTCTGTGGACCAGCATTAATTCCCTTAATTTAACGTGAGTTCGACATAAGATTAAATTTATAAGTTTGTCATCCTGAGCGCAGCGAAGGATCTTAAGATGTCTTAAGATTCTTCGGCTTCGCCTCAGAATGACAATTATGTCGAACTCACGTTAATTTAGTAAACGTGCGCATGATTTGGATGTTGACTTCAATGGCTTTATCGCTATTGAGGACGCTGGAAAGCATGGCTATGCCTTGTTCAGTAAAGGCATAAGGCAATACGTGAGAGAATTTGAGAACTTTAAGGTGGTCGCAATTTGCGACCACCTCTGCTTTTTCAGAAGTGGTTAATTGGAACATAAAATCTTCAGGGAATCACTTTATATTACGTTTAACTGATTCATTGAGACGTTTAGTTTGTACCCCATAAAGAATGGCTAAATCAAGATCGAGGATCACTTTCTTATTTCGAATCTGTATAATTATTCTTTCTATTTCATTTTGGATAATCAATTTCATTTTTACTTCCTTCCTGAATGATCTATTGCATTTTGCGATAGGTTGGTTCTTACAAGGTCACAAAATGTGACCTTAGATATCACAAATTGTGATATCTAAATTCTCTAAAAAGTCGCCCTGTCCAAACTCCTGTACCCCACCGCCTCGGCGATGTGTTCCGCCTGGATAGATTCACTCCCTGCCAAATCCGCGATGGTGCGCGCGACCTTGATGTGCAAAACAGTAATTGTCCTTATTTTCCAACAATAAGGATCCATTCTGAAGATTTGATAGGCTAATCAAGGCAAAGAATTCATTCTCCTCCCAGAGATTTTTTATGGTAATATTTTATTCTTATGGAAGATATTCTGGTTGTTATTATCCAATTCGTTATTGAGGTCATTTTAAATATTTTAACCTCTTTCCCTTGGGACTTGGTTTCCTATAGGTATGAAAAAGAAGAGAATAATAATACTGTTTCAAAATGTTTTTGGTTGCTCATATTAGGGTTCTTTGTAGGTTTTTTATCTTTACTGGTTTCACATAAATCATGGGTTTCCAAACCTTATCTACGCATTGCAAATTTAATAATTTCTCCAATACTTGCAGGGTATATATCTGTAAAAGTAGCTCAGTTTATCCATATTAAGAAAGAAGATGTTTGGCCGAAGAGGCATTTTTGGTATTCCTTTTGTCTGTGTTTGGGATATGTAATGGTTCGCTTTGTAGGAACGCACAATCCAAATTTTAACTATATCCTTCACTGATAGCCGCATCATTTGATTTTTTTAGGTGGTAAAATAAAGCCAATAGGCGTTTTTACTTTTTGTGGCGGATCAATAAGCCTTCTTAGAGCATCAAAGACAATTTTGAATTGGGAATCATATTTCTTTTCCAATTCTTCGATTTTTATCCTTAGGTCTTTGTGGACCAACATCAATTCCCTTAATTTAGTGAAAGTACGCATGATTTGAATGTTTACTTCAATGGCTTTGTTGCTATTAAGGATGCTGGAGAGCATGAGAATTCCGTGTTCGGTAAATGCATAGGGAAGATGTCCACCGAGGTGTTGTATGGATGGTATCGCATTTTGCGATACCATCATATGAACTTCTTCATCATTGAGTTGAAACATAAAGTCAACGGGAAATCTTTTGATGTTTCTTTTGACTTGCTCTCTAAGGCGTATTGGTTTAACTTCATAAAGTTCTGCGAGGTCTTTATCTAACATAACTTTCTTGCCACGAATAATAAATATCTTCTGTTCGATCTTTTCTTGAGTGATTAGGCTTAATTGTTGTTTCATTTTTGTCCTTTCATTGAACTGGCCACAATTTGTGACCACATGAGTATATTTAAAACTCCCCCTAACCCCCTCTTTGTAATAAAGAGGGGGATTTAAAAAGTCGCCCTGTCCAAACTCCTGTACCCCACCGCCTCGGCGATGTGTTCCGCCTGGATAGAGTCGCTCCCCGCCAAATCCGCGATAGTGCGCGCTACTTTGAGGATTTTGTCATGCGCCCGTGCCGAGAATTTTAATTTTTCCATCACTCCCAGTAATATGTTTTTGACCTCTTTAGACAGGGAACAGAATTGGCGCAGGTGGGACGTTTCCATATGGGCGTTACATAGGACCGGCAGGCCCTTGAACCTTTGCCATTGGATCTGGCGCGCCTGGGTGGTCCGTGCTTTAATGGACGCTGAAGATTCTTCCATGGGGGCGTCAACCAGGTCCTGGGTTTTCAAAGGCATGGCATGCAGGTGGATGTCAATACGGTCAAGGATAGGGCCAGACATTTTTTGCCGGTAACGTTCAACTTGCAGCGATGAGCACCTGCAAACCCTTCCATCTACACCATAAAACCCGCAATTACAGGGGTTCATGGCCGCAATCAGCATAAACCGTGTCGGAAAACGCAAACTCGCCCTGGCGCGCGCGATTGTGACATAGCCGTCTTCCAAAGGCTGTCGCAAAACTTCCAGCACATGGCGGTTGAATTCCAGGAATTCATCCAGGAACAAAACTCCATTATGTGCCAGAGTAACCTCCCCTGGGCGAGGACCGCTCCCACCGCCAATAACGGCAATGTCCGAGGCCGTGTGATGGGGCGCCCTGAAAGGACGTTGTGTGACAATTCCGTCGGCATTTTTAAGCAGACCGGCCACTGAATGAATTTGGGTGGTTTGAAGCACTTCAGCAGGTGTCATATCCGGTAAGATCGTGGGCAGGCGTTTGGCCAGCATGGTTTTTCCACTGCCCGGGGCACCGATGAGGATCACATTGTGGCCGCCGGCGGCTGCCACTTCAAGCCCCCTTTTAATATATTGTTGACCCTTCACTTCGCCAAAATCATAGCTGCTTCGGTTGGAACCTTTAAGTAGAAGTTCAAAGTCTGATTGCACCGGGCTTATTGTCTGCTGCCCCATTAAAAATGCCACTACTTCATTCAAATGTTTGGCAGGAAAAACCGGGAACCCAGCCATGGCTGCTTCCCTGGCATTTTCAAAGGGGACAATAAGGCCGCGGCATTGGCTTGCGGACGCGGCCAGAGCAATGGACAAGGCCCCCTGCACGGGCCGGATACGCCCGTCCAAAGAAAGTTCACCGGCAAAAGCGTACGGGATTAGGGCCTCCGAAGATATCAAGCCCTGCGCCGCCAATACGCCCAAGGCAATGGCCAAATCATAGCAAGGCCCCTGTTTTTTGGTGTCCGCGGGGGACAAATTGATGGTGATCTTTTGGACAGGAAATTCAAAACCGCTGTTCTTGATGGCCGCGCGGATGCGCTCACGGCTTTCTTTAACGGCATTATCCGGAAGACCGACCATGATTATATTAGGCAAACCGGGGCTTATATCCGTCTCAATGGTGATAGGATAGGCATCAAGGCCCAAAATACCAAAACAAAATACTTTGGATAACATGAAGAATCCACAGGAAGGGGGAATTGAAAGAAAGCATGACTTTCAGGGGAGAAAGTACATTTAATTCTTGACTAAAATAACAAAAATCTAAGCCTCCGTCAACATTTTTATCTACCCTATTATTAAGTAGATGTTTAGCTATCCACGCGTCTCCTCGGGTGGCCGAGGGAGGGGCATCGCCCATGGCGCCCGGAGGGTGCTTTTAAACC
>CAZKUL010000185.1:0-4094 GCA_964555945.1 uncultured Planctomycetales bacterium | reverse complement strand
TCCGGAAAATGCCCTTAAATTTGATTTTATTATTTATAAAGGTGATACAGCTCTCAATGGCCAACAAAAGAAAGAGGAATATACAAAATTAGTTAAATATTTTTTGGCCTCTCTGGCGGTACCCGATGATAATCAATGGGTAAATCTTTCGCCGTATGAAAGAGACCGTATTATCAAGTTTGATTTTGGCAAAACAGAAATGGGCCGTGATCTTTTGGCGCAGGATTACACCCTTTAGCCTTATTGAAGGCGGCCTAGCGAAGTCAATCTCCAGGAGTAATGGCGTTCTATCATAGTTTTTATTGTAACCCCATATTATTATGCTATACTGAACACGTTCGCATGATGTCGTCAATGTGTTTTTGCCTTTGACTTTGCGCCATTGGGCAACTTATAAAGGCTTAAAGGTATGATGGAAGAGAACAAGCGTGTATTCCCACGTTTTTTGTTTTCCGAACCTGTGGAGTTTGTGCGGCCGGACCTCAACAGTAATGGCGGGGTCGGCGGCAATATCAGCCTCGGTGGGATGTCCGTAAGGACTTCGGAATTTGTGCCCATGGGCGTTGTGATAGATTTGCAGATACGTTTGGGGCAATCTCCCAAGGTGCTTTGGGCCAAGGCCCAGGTTGTCCGGATCCGTGAAGTATCGGAAGATTGTTATGAAATCGGCCTTAAGTTTGTCAATGATGAGGAATGTTTAAAGTCTGTGGGTGAGTACATCAATACTTCCCGGCTTAAATTTATTTAATTAAGAAGTCAACTAACAAAGGAGTCCATGAGTTATGGCTGAAGCCACACAAGCCCCGGTTGTCGAAGAAGTCAAGAATTGTCCTGCTTGTAAAAAGCCTTTAAAAAAAGCAAGACGCTTCTATCGTAACGGTGGGTATTATTGCAATAACAATTGTTTTAAGAAAGTCCAAGCCACGGCCAAAACCGCTGCTGCTGAAAAGAAGGCCAACGAAGAACCTAAAGCTTAAGGGAGGCCCCAAGTCTGTGCCGCGTAGTACCTCGTTGCAAACATCTCAAGAAAAGCGCCGCCACCTTCGTCTAGAGTATAAGATCCCGGTCAAGATATCCAGCGACCGGGGGGATATCCTTACGGAGACAAAGAATTTAAGCTGTTCTGGCGCTTTTTGTTCCATGAACTTGCGACTTGAACCCATGACCAGGCTTAAGGTCCATTTGCTTTTACCTTTAAGAAAAGGTGATGTCATTACGACCAAGAAGATCACCTGTCAGGGTGTTGTGGTACGCGCACAGGCCATTTCGGGGCAGGATCATTATGACACGGCCATTTTCTTTAGCGATATTGCCCCCAAGGACAGTAATACCATCAATGAATTTGTCGAAAGTATGATCGAGGACCGAAAAAATGGAAAATTCAATTAATTTATCGGTAACGCCCTTTCAGGCAATATTGGCTTTAGCGTTTCAGGTGTGGATGATTGTATTTCCTATCCTTCTAATCCGCAAAATTAATTTCTTAACGGATTTGCTGCAAGAGCACTTGGATGAACATAAGCCCGAGCCACCCAGCACCTAAAATCCAGGTCCCTGTCCTTTACGAGGATGAGCATTGCCTGGTGTTTAATAAACCCTCCGGACTTTTGGTCATACCCACCGATAAGAACGAAGATCACACCCTTGTTAATATTGTCAACCGCCAGCGTAGCGCTGCCGGTCACTTGTACCCGGCCCATCGGCTTGACCGCGATACAACCGGCGTGATCCTTTTTGCTAAGGGCAAGGAAAACCAGCAAAAGTTAATGGAGTTTTTTAAAGACAAGAAGGTCAACAAGACCTATATTGCCTTTGTGCATGAGCGTGTGGCCGAGCCGCGCGGTAAAATCCGCATCCCCATCAAGGATTTTCATCAGCGCAAATTTGCCCGCCATCTGCCTGCACAATCTGCCTTGACGCACTATGAGGTGGAGGATTATTATAAAGATTTTACGGTGGTCCGGGTCATGCCCATCACGGGAAGGACGAACCAGATCCGTATCCATTTTGCCAAGATTGGGCATCCCCTGGTGGGTGAAGATAAATACGCGTTTCGAAAGGATTTTGCATTACGTTTCAGGCGCACCGCCTTGCATGCCATGCGTTTGGAATGGCCACGCATGAGCGGTGAAGGAATAATCAAAGTTGAAGCGCCATTAGCAACAGATATGGCAGAGTTTTTAGAACGTCAATGATAAAATACCCCTCCCACAACGTGGGGAATGAAAGATATTAATTCCCTCCCCCTTGTGGGGAGGGTTAGGGAGGGGGAACTAAGGAGAGAGTCAATGAACTACGAAAAGTTAAGCCTTAAAGAATGGTGTGATCTATGCCACAGTATTGCCCGTGAAAAGGGTTTTTGGGAAAAGGACCGTAACATTGGTGAGGCCTTGATGCTCATTGTCACTGAATTAGCCGAAGCCATGGAAGGCTATCGCCATCAAGACCAGGACAATTTTCGTGAAGAATTGGCCGATACCTTTATCCGCTTATTTGATCTCTGCGGTGGTTTAGGCATTGATATCCAATCTGAGATCGTCAAGAAATCCGAGAAGAACAAATTGCGGCCGTATAAGCATGGGAAGATTTGTTAATTTTCTGTCATCCTGAGCGTTGCGAGGGATTTCAACGAATTTTAGGTAAGAATATGCGCTATTT
The DNA here is from genome assembly GCA_964555945.1 of uncultured Planctomycetales bacterium. GTDB lineage: Bacteria > Omnitrophota > Gorgyraeia > Zapsychrales > Fredricksoniimonadaceae > JABDGZ01. The sequence continues at coordinate 1,436 of CAZKUL010000185.1, read as the reverse complement.
AATATTATCGTTTATATTCCTTTTCTCCGGCTGCGCCTCCATGCAGGTGCCTGAATATATCAGTAGGGCCGACCATCCTTATGAGAAGAAATTCTATGTCGGTTTTGAGAAGGCGGTCAGCTCCACCATGTATGTCTTGAAAAAGAAGGGATGGGTGATAGACACCGAGGCAGAACCTTCTCTTTATGAGCGGGATGAGCGCTATGACAATAACGGTTATCAAAACTTGCTTATCATGACCAGTGTCAAAAAACAGGGGCGCCTTTTATATGCCACTTATACGCATTTAAATGTATTTATTCACTCTCTTGGCAACACCAGTGATGTTGAAATCCGCTATGAGGCCCAAACCCCCTTGGTCAAACAATTCGTTTCTGAGCGCAACGACCGGTTGGTACAAGGCATTTTGAACGCGTTGGAACAAGAGATACAACAATAAGAATAACCCGTCATTGCGAGGAGTGAAACGACGAAGCAATCTCAATCTTGATCGCAATGAAACTTTTTGTATGGATAAATTCGTTCTCAAAAGTCCTTTTGAACCAGTTGAAGAGCAGCGCAAGGCCATCGATGTGCTGACCCGTGGGCTTGGAGAAGGTGTGCCTGCACAAACATTGTTGGGGGTCACAGGGAGCGGGAAGACCTTTACGATCGCCAATGTCATTCAAAATGTCAATCGTCCAGCGCTGGTCATTTCCCATAACAAGACCCTGGCTGCCCAACTGTACAGTGAGTTAAAGGAATTCTTTCCCAGCAATGCGGTTGAGTATTTCGTCAGCTATTATGATTATTACCAGCCTGAGGCCTATATCCCTCAAACGGATATCTATATTGAAAAAGATTCTTCCATCAATGACCGTCTGGACCGTCTGCGCCTTGCTGCGACGACTTCACTGATGTCCCGGCGGGACGCCATTATCGTTGCCAGTGTATCTTGTATTTATAATTTGGGTACCCCGCAAGATTATCAGAACTATATGGTCCAGTTAAAGGTGGGCCAAAAGATTGACCGTGACGAGGTCTTAAAGCAGTTGATCAGTATCCAATATGAACGCAACGATTATGATTTTGCCCGCGGCAAGATCCGCGTGCGCGGGGACATTCTCGAGGTGCATCCGGCGTACCGTCAGGATGCTTTAAGGATAGAGTTTTATGACGATGAAATTGAGAAGATCAAACAGATAGATCCCGTCTCCGGGGACATTATCGCTCTGTTGGAGAAGACTTTCATCTATCCAGCCAAACATTTTTTGATTTCTCCTCCCAGGCTTCAACAGGCGCTTATTGAGATTGATGTCGAATTAAAAGACAGGGTGAGGCTATTAGAGTCAGAGGGAAAATTGGTCGAAGCCCAGCGTCTGGCCTCACGCACACGCTATGACATGGAAATGATGAAGGAAGTGGGGACCTGCAAGGGGATCGAGAATTATTCCAGG
>CAZKUL010000184.1:0-4123 GCA_964555945.1 uncultured Planctomycetales bacterium | reverse complement strand
CTTACGGCATCGACTTTAAGGTGGTCAGCATCCAGGATCTTCGCCCCAATAAAATTCTCATCCACCACTAAAAACCTCTGGATATTCTTATCTTCAATGATCACCGACGAATGCAGCACGATTTGCAATCTACCCTTGGTCCCTCCATGAACAATTAACTGCTGCAGCGATAAAACCATGGGAGGTGCCTTTGGCTTCTGTTCGCCTATAAGGATGGGCGCAATGGCCGCAGGCGAGGGTGCCGATGGTATGGACGTCTGCGCTTGAAGACCCTTGGGCGAAACTGGTGGTGCCGCAGAAGCGAATGGTTGGGAGGCTGTACTTCCTGGCGCTTGAGCTGGGGAATTCACTGTGGCTGACGATGCTTGGGCATTGGATACACCCTGCGCTGAAGTTGTCGTAGAAGCCGTCTGAGGGGACACTGTGACCACCGGCACCGCTGGGGCGGTCGGGACCTGCACCGGTGGTATATAGGGAGGCGTAATTGGTTCAGGCGGCAAATTTGGAGTCAAATACTGTAATCCATGTCGTAAATATAAAATTCTCAGATACTTTAGAGAATCTTTGGAATCAGGATTAAAAATCAAGGCGATTTTAAAATAACGGATGGCTTTTTTATCATAATGTCTCTGAAAAGCAGCCACGGCCCCGCTGAAATAATACTTAAAGCCGATGGTCTGTTCGGGGGGGAAACGGGAAGGGTTCATCATTAAGACCACCCCTCTTTGCTTTAAAAGAGTGAGGTATTGATTGAGATCTTTGTCGACAGGATCATAAATTTGGGCGATGCTAAAACAGCGCAGGGCCTTCTGGTCGTCGTGGGCCTGAAAAGCCTTGACGCCTTCTTGATAGTACTTTTGATAGCCTGTGGAATTGTCAGCAAACGCGGGAAAGGACAGCGCCGCCACGAAGATTAAACCAAGGCCCCATTGTACGCATTTTTTGATCATACAAAACCAGCCAGATCAGGGAATAACGCGTATGGGGGTCCGCATCATTTAAGGTTAACATGCCTCAGAATTCAACTCTGAGTATTTTCCAAAGATAATTGGCCGGACGAATCTACAATCAATCCTATTTCTTTGACAACAACATCACCATCTTCCAGGTCACAATTAACAACCACTGTGTAATGCCCTTGATTTAACTGCTTCTTTAACGCAATCACGAGAGTGCCAGCAGCCCCCGGAGGAACGTATACATTGTTGGCCACACCACGGGAAATAACCATTCCATCTGCCGACATAATATAAAAAGTTGTCCGGGGAATAAGAACAACATCCCCCTGATTGACAAAGCTGGCAGTAATGCTGTTGGCCTTTAACACGATATTTTGGATAAGGGCATTCTTTTTCTTGTCCTTGGGTTCAATAAAAAACAAGCACCCCACCCTGGTGACGATGGAGAGATCTTCTTTTCCAGTCTTAACGGCGTCAGGGGCCCGTTCAAAAAATAAAACACCATAGTGCCCGCCTTGGATGATGCTGGGGACCGCAACCACATAAGCAACCGTCTGCTGGCCCATGGGAGGCACTGAGAACACCTGTGGTGAAAAGGTCACCCATTGACTAGCAGACCCTGGTGCTGTCCCAGCCGGAAAAAACTTCTTGGCCCCGTCATAAGGGGCTGTATAATCAAAGTCCTCCCAATAGACCTTGATATTCGCGGGCTCAGGTGACATGTTATGGATGATCATCGACCCATTGAGATGCTCCCCACCGGAGACAGCTAAAACCACTTTCGCGTTTTCGAGAAATAATTGGGCTTTAGCCTCTCCGGTGAGAAGCCCCACCAGACAAAGCATTGAGAAAACACCTCTGAGAATCATGCTTGTCAACTTAATCCTTAATGCACTGTAGCCGTAACAGTCAATGTACCACTGTAATTACCTGCAACGTCCGCATTGGTAAACGGTACGCAACCAGCAGGATCTGTGGCTGGATTTCCAGTACAGACACCCACATAAGCCCTCAACCAGCCGCCTGTAACGGAGGTGAAAGGGATATTTGTCGCGCTCATTTGATTGAGTCTTCTCGGTCCGAATGTCGTCAGCAATGTTTCGTCTGGAGGTGTTGAAGAACTGGTGAACACCTCTTTGGCAAACACAATCGAAGATTTCGATCCTAAGGCGCTGGTAGTCGGTTGGCCGGTCGGAACAGCTCCTTCGGCATAGGTGAAGTTTGTATCCGGTGTGCCTGCGCCACCCGCCGTTGCGGCGACATCAAGCGTAAAATAATGGTTCGGAAGATAGACGTTGATTGGCGGAGTACCTGTTGTGGTAAACGTCAATGTACCAAAATCCAGGGTCGGTGTGGTCACTGGCGTAAAAATCTTTCCAGTAGCCGCATCAACGCTGTTGACCGTAATGCTAATACTTGCTGCTGATGGGACTGCCGCTTTTACGGCAAATGCCGTACCCGGAGCAGCCGCCGGAAACACATTGCTCGCCGCCATGGCAGCAGGGCTCAAGAGCAACAGGCCCCCTAAAATTAAGCTTAATTTGGTTTTCATAATCTCCCCCTTTTTAACTGTTACTTGTTTTGAACTTACTTCTGGTTTAACGATAGTCTAACTGGTGCCAGAAAATCGCCGGCGCTTATCTGGGGATATCCCTGCAAGCGATACACTAAGGTAAAGCTTGATCCACTGCCTGCAGAGTCCGAAGAAAAAACCGGATACTCTCCAGTCTGCACGGACGTAAATTCTGTGTAATTCGTTTGGCCGGTTTGGCCTGAAAGTATTTCGACCTGCAAGGTGAAATACTTATTGTTGATCTCCTTTCCTTGTTGATTGGTCATATTTGTCTGTAAATCCTGGACGACTTGATAGGGCTTGTGCAAATTGGAAACGACCTTCACCAACACCTCTTTATCCTGGGGAGGTCCAAAAGCTGTCACATGAGAAAAACTGACACCCTCCGGAGGTGTGGTGATATTAAGGGTAAATACAGGCTCTATGTCACACTTGAGGTGAAAAGGAAATTCTTGCCTGCCCTGGTCCGTTTCAACAACATATTTTATTTTTCCCTCATAAGAGCCGGCTTCCTGCCCCTGGAGTTGATTAGCGTCCACCAAAAAATAGATGAGGAAATTATCTGCATCCTTATTGCTGGAATAAATAAGCGTCTTGTTGACTTCGAGCTTGCTTACACCTGGGACTCGTAATCCTTCGGTCTGACCCTGGGGGTCTATTTGCAAGACATTCGTCCCCAATTCGTGCTCCATTGTATCAACGGGCAAGGTTTCAACTTCCTGATAAATCCGGATCTCCTGGCCTGAGTTACCCGAAAAAGAAAAAGACACAAAATCTGCTGTTTTTTCGGAGATATCAGCGCTGTTCACATGGATGCGGCTTCTATGATGCTCTCCCCTTATAGATATCTTAAGGTTCCCGGATGTTTGGAGAAACACATCAATGATCACTTGATCAGAGAAATTGTTGCCCATGCCGCGTACCGTAAAAATAAGTCTTCCCCTAAAACTTCCACTGGCATTGACCAAGGCCTGGTTTAAGGTATAGCCAATCATGAACGCATCACTCCCACCGCCCAAGCTGGAGGAATACAATAGCTGATCCCCCATGCTCAAATGGTCCCCGTTTTGCAAATAGAGAGTGCCTGAGCTATTGGAGTTTGACAAGGTCTGGGTTTCAAGGGCCTGTAAATTCAAGACATCCCCTTTTTCATTAACTATGGGTTCAAGTAACCTCTGAAAAACTTGATACCGCCCGCCTTCTGTGGCATTGACGCGTATATGAATTTCTTGTTTTTTCACTATTCCCGCATCAGGAATTTTATCAAAACGTAAACTATTACTGCCATCAACGGGGTTAACGCTTAAACTGATATCGGCAAAACAAGATGGTGATAAAGCCATCAAAAAAAAAATTATCATTGTAAGAGTTAATCTTATCATCAAAATCTCCCGAACTCACAATGAATGGAAATACCGCATTGAGTTGTTTTCTGAGAAATTAACAAACCGTAATAGATTAAATTAAAATAAGGGTAAAATAGCAATAACTTAAGAATGTCATTTACCATCTAACCATATAACGATTATCGAGTAACATAATAATTATAACACATTTTTGACAGTTAGCAAGTCAATGAAAAGACCCACCC
>CAZKUL010000183.1:0-4179 GCA_964555945.1 uncultured Planctomycetales bacterium | reverse complement strand
TAAATATCATTGCCATTAGAAAAGTCCGTGCCCAAATGGATCAAATAACCCAGGATATCATCAAGAATCAAATTCTTAATCCCGGCGGGGCCATGTCAAAAGCGAATGAAGAACAAAGAGCGCAATTAAGAGCTGTCATTAATGCCAAGCATCCCATGGAAGCTATCCGCAAACTCTACGCGATGTCACCAGAGACCATGGAGAAATTGGGCATCGAGTTATATACTAAACCGCCGGATATCAAGGTTACAGTGGCTGCATTCTTGAAGGCCAAAAGGCTGGAAAAGACCCGTTATGAATCCATTAACCAAGAAATAGACCGCATGCGGGATGAGAATTATGCCGACAAAAAAGGCGCCCGCGAAAGGGTCTTCTCTGTATTAAAGGCGATGTTAAAAGAAAGAGGCTATGGCGCCCAAGAAATGGTCGTTGAGGGCGCTACGGTATTAAAGTTGACAGCCACTGACCGTGTGCCTCTGGATGACCCCTTAAAGATGCTCATTGATCAGGTCAATTCATTCAGGATGGGCAAAGAAAGCGATCCGAGTTATCATCCGTCCGCCTATTTGAACCTTGATCTTGAATCCCAGAACACCGCCGCGAACATGAGTTATAGGCAAATGTTCTTGGGGCCAAGCGCGCTCATGAGCTATTTGTTTGATAATCCCCGTCTCGATGCGGGTGTTCCCCAGCACGAGTTACGCCACGGCCGTGACCGTAACATTTTGTGGAATGGGTTATACCAGATCATTGGCCAGGGACGCAGCATGAACATTGAGGGATTAAATGACTGGATCCAGATGGGCGTTTATAAGGACCAGCGTTCCGACAACGAAGCCTTGACCCACTTAATTGAGCATTATGGCAAGATGGAAGAATATGAATTCCTGATGCAGGAAGGCAATTGGGAAAAAGCTTTTGATTTTGCCATGGAAGGGGCCAATGTCTTAAACCGCAGCCGCAACATTGCCTATGTCGAGGCCCGTGACAATGAGGATGCGTTTAAATTGCTTTCAGATCCGGTGAGACTCAGAGAAGCCCAAGCCCGTGGTGATATTGATATTGCAGAGACCGGCAGAAGTTTGACGAGCGGAGAGTTTGAAAGCAAGGGCAAGATCGTCCGTATATTATTGCGCGATGCGGCCGGTGCCGGCAATCGGGTCGTTGAGCAGCCGCTCCCTCTGCCCGAATTCCGGCTAGCTGAGGATAAGGGTTTAAATGATCTTGACATGACCAGGGCCATGTTGAGTCGCAAGACAGTCCTTTTACGCAAGTATGGCGCGCTGCAAGACTTGATTGCCCAGGCCTCTTCCAATTTTATCCATGAACAACCAGTCCAAAGAATGGTCAAGAAATTAGTCAAGCAAGACGTGGCCCTCATGGACACGACAGATGAAACCACCATTGATCCCTATGCCCAAGGTGTCAATACGCAATTAGACCGCGCCTGGAAAGAATTAAAGCTTGCCGGTGTAAGAGCAGATGACAGGAAGGGCAGGGAATGGGTGTACCGTTATTTATCTGAAATCTTAAGTGCCCCGTTAGAGGCAACTGTGAATGCCAGAGGCAATAAGGAATGGCACAATAAAGTCACAGGCCATGGCATTGAACTTGACGAGGGTGGAAACATCATTGCTTTTATGGGATTTGACAAGAACCAGAAGCCACCCAAGGATGCGCGGGCCCAGTTTGAAGAAGAAAGCCAGGCCAAGGAAATCGCCAATAATCAAAAAGCTTTAGAACTGAAACCCCAACGCCTGGCTCAATTAGCCAATGGCGCCGAACATGCCCGTACGCCCATAAGCATTGAAGAATTAAATGATTTCCGCCTGTCTGTTAATTCAAATTCATCTGCCTTTATGCCTTACAAGACGGAGTATGGCCAATATCACGCCCTGGTTGTCCCTGACCAGCAGATGCTGATAGAAATAGCCGGCCGCATCTACGCCCAGGATGAAAGCAAAGGTTTGGCTGGACGCTCCAAGATCACGGATTTACATGCCTTTATGGCCGGCCAATCCATCCGCGGGATGAACTTGACGGAAGACCAGATCGCCCGGGTATTTAATGGCCATAAGGACCAATTAAATGAATTTGAAAGGGCCTTTGCCCATCGATTGAATACGATGGGATTGATGCGGCAGAATCTTGACGGCAGCTTCCAGCCTAATAAACCCTTCTCTTTATTTATCGGTTACCGTAACCCTATCACCGAAGGCAGTATTAAGGCCGGCAATTGGGAAGATTTGGTGCGCCATGAGACCCATCACATGGATTGGCTTAACCCTGACTATCAAGAGAAAATGATCAATGAATACAAGGCCTTGAGCAGAAACCAGCAAAAGGTCATGACCTTATATGTGGCCAAGAATTATGCGGCTACAAAACCAGATACCATCCAGGATGAAGTGGTGGCCTTCTTTGGGCCGCAATTTAATTATTTAAGGAACCATCCCAGGGCGCTGCCCGAAATGCCGGATGATAGGAAATTCGAGAATTGGAAAGAAGCGCTGAGCGCCTATGAAGACAATGGTGTTGATATCGCAGGATCAGGCGGCAATCCTCCTGAAGAGGATGAGTTTGCAGCAGAAGCCGGAACAGGTAGATATCCGGGCTTTAGCGCAGCGATGGTGGCTGGCGGCATCCAGCATCATGCCAGCGCTCCTGTAGTGAACATGTCTTCCTCAGCGTTGGTGCCGACATTGCCAACGATACCAGCCCTTCAACCCCAAGTTTTCAACCAGCCCCTTGCTGCCAACAATCTTCAGCAGGAAGCGGACCAGGCCCTCTTGGCCCGGCAGTTCATTCAAAATGAGCTGATGCTTCAGGACTTTGCCAATGGGGGGCACGATCGGCTTGGTTCTTCCAATTATGCGGAAGAAAATGATATAAGGAACGCCTATATCATTGATGGTAATGATACTGTCGAAGTTGCAGGTATCGCTGCGGGAATGGCGCCCCGAGATGCTATCGAACGCTTGGCCGCTGGGATGATCAATGAAGGTGTTTTCCAATATTCTATTGTCGCCAACGACCCGGATAGCGTTTATGACAAATATATGTGGACGACCAAGGACGTGCCTGCTATTGAAATTGCCCTGGCCCACATTGATGAACATACGCTCATCCGTATTTTAGGAAAAGTCTTGAATGATCGTCGCCGGAGCAAGCATTCAGTCCTAAGAAAGAATGCATTTAAGATTGTCTTTAGCTTTGCCCAATTGTGGGTCAAGATCCATGGTGAACCTGCGGCTGTATTGGGTGAGATAAGAAAAGCGATTGAGTCGGGGAATGGGGATTTAGAGGTGGGGAGTGAACATCGACAGGCATATTCATCGATACGTCCGGTTGTTCGCGGGAATGACAAGCAACTGGATGCAGAATTATGGGCGGGTGTTGCGAATCGTCCTGAGCTGCAGAACATTATAGAATTATTCAGAGCGGCCAATGAGAATAAATGGACAGGTGCTGATAATGCGATATTTGGCCGTCTTAGACCTAACAGATTTAATCCTAAATTGTTGACCATGCCTTTGAATTTCACACCTGGCTCGTCCTTCGCCTCCAGCGCCATGATCGTCACTCAAGGCCAAGAGTTAGATTTTGACGATGATAATGCGATGGTTTATATGACATTTGACGATAAAAAATATGGGGACAAAGCCACCATGGCCATCGTGGCCACGCATGAAGTGCATGGGGTCATGTGGTTTGACGATGTCTCCTCAGATTTTGACAAGGAAAGTTCTTTTGCCAGCTGGCAAGCGAACAGGGCATTTCTTAAAAGAATGATGTTCAGAGTTCCTGAAAAGTTGTTTGAATATATCATTCGTTCGGCATCGGCCATACGTCTTCATTCTGGTGAAACTCCCAAGCTTGTTCGCGCGCTCATGCTACAGATGGCTGTCTTATATACGGGCAGCATCGCCAAGGGCAGAGCATTATATGCCCGCGCGATGGGTGAAACGGTCAAGATAGTGAATAAGGCCAGCGCTAAGACGACTTATCATGCGGCCATCTTGAATCAAAAATTGGGCCATGTATCAACGATGCCCAAGCTCTGGGCAGAGCGCATTAAAAATATGCCTTCGTACGAATCATTGCCGCATTATTTAAAGACTAAGGGTTATCAAGGGCTTTTGGGAGCCATGTCGTTCTTCTTGGCTGAACTTAACTTTG
>CAZKUL010000182.1:0-4207 GCA_964555945.1 uncultured Planctomycetales bacterium | reverse complement strand
AAAAAGGAAAGATCTCGAGCGGATAATAGGCAAAATAAAAATACCATTCCGGCTTAATCCCCTCGGGTGTTGCCCCCAGGGCGTTATAAGCTTGAAAAAATGGAAAAGCATAAAATGACTCGAAAGGAATGCATACCGCCAAGATAAAAAGACCTAAAAATGCAAACCCCCAAACGATCAAATCTTTAAGTACAAAAAACGGGAAGAATTTCTCACTTTTCTTGGAAGGAACATCCACCCCTTGACTCATGCCATGCAATTGTACGGAAAGTAAATGTAATCCCAAAACACCAAAGCAAATAAGCGGTAATATAACAACATGAAGCGCAAAAAACCTGCTTAAAGTCGCCTGCCCCACATCTGGACCACCTTGAATGATTTCTTTAATATAATGAGGAATTCCTGAAAGTATTCCTGGAAGATAATGCCCGGATTCATCGAGAGATTGCAACGCAACCTTAGTTGCATTAACAGCAATCTGATGCCAAGGCAATAAATACCCTGTAAAACCGAAAGCAAAACCAATAACCAGCATTAATGCCCCTCCAACCCATATAATTTCCCTGGGAGGAGCAAATGCTTTCATCGCAAAGGCCGTTAAAGCATGCGCCATTAAACACAATATCAAGCATGAAGAAGCCCATGTATGCAAATTACGGATAAAAAAACCATTAATCACATATTTGCTAATATACTCAATGGATGCATGAGCATCAGAAACAGTCGGCTGGTAATAAAAAAGCAGAAAAATACCGGTGACTACTTGAATCAAAAAGAAAAATAATGTAAGCCCTCCCAGGTAATAGGCCCAACTCATTCGATGTATGGGAACTTCTTTTTTCAACACAAGAGTTTCAAAATTAAATTTATGCATGGGAACACGTTCAGACATATATTCAAAAAAGCGTTTGATACTTTTCTTTGCTCTATGCATTAAGCTTCCCCTTCAGCAAATCTCTTTAGGATATAAAGCGAAGAACCAGCTAATTTATCCATGTCTGTTACACCTATCTTTTTACCCTGGGGATCCTGAGTTAAAAGAACGTTCCCGTGTGTGTCCATTAAGGTCCAGCCCAAAATTGGCAAAGGTAATTTTGCTGGTGAACCTAAGGCAGGAACTCCTGTTTTGATATTAAACCTGGACATATGACAAGGACAAAGTATTTGACCGAGTGCATCAACATTCTGACCTACTGTACAACCCAAATGTGTGCATTTTGCAGACAAAACGATAGGAAAGCCATCATCATCACTAAAGGCCAAGGCTGGCCTCATCAGATAATCAATAAAGTATATTCCTTTAATCGGACTAAGCGAATCAAGTCCAGCGACAAGGATATAATCCTTACTCAGGCGCTCAAGTTGCAATTCTTGCTCTTCAGCCGTTTGTTTTAAACGCTGGATCTTTTCAGTTAAAATCTGCTCTTGCTGTTGTTTAGTCAGATCTTGTTTTGAGAAGAATTTTAGAAATTTCTCTAAAGAACCTAAAGACAAAAGAAATAAAGAAGCACCTAATCCGCAAGCCGCCTTTACAAAAGCACGCTTTTCGCCATCGACGTTAACTTCTTTTTCTTCACCAGATTCTTGATTGGGGCCTTTATTGATCATATTTATCATGCACGCTTTTGATTTTCGCCTGATCAGCTGCTTGGGCATCAGCGGTTTCTTTTGCTAATTTCTCATCAAGCAAAGCTTTTTTGCGAACACTGGAATCATAGACAAGGAAATCAACGATTTTTCTCGCATCGCCATTGTTGATGTTTGATCCTGATTTGTGTGACATCAGTTTTACATAACTTTCCCATTCGGATGGCAGGACAAAGTCAGAATTGATGGGACGGCTCAAACGATGGCACTGCATACACTTTTGGCTGAATATATCAGTGTAGATGTCCTGGATTTTCTGTGGATATTTAGAGACATCAATTGTTGCAGGACCTTGCTCCGCTTTCGCAATACGTGCTTTGGTGGCATCATCGAGATCCCCATCATCTGCACGAACTATTCTTGACCCTGCAAAGATAAGGACGACTACAAGCAAAAAAAAACTATAAAATTTCTTATTCATTACTTTTTCCTTTCTTTAAAATCCATAAGAGAGCTGTAATAACCACTCATTGTCCGATGGGACTCCATTGCTGTTAAAAACCTTTTCGTAGCTGCCCTCCAGCCACAAGGTGTTGGTAATGTAGTAAACAATACCTGGCTCAAAACGGCGTGAACCCTTAGCTGTATTCGACAAATCGCCCATATCATAATTAACCGTATCATACCGAAACACTAGTTCTGTGCTAGGGATAAGCGGAACATCCCAGTTGAAAAATGACATTTTAAAACCTGACTGGAGCCACCAACCTTGCGGAGTAATTGTCCCAAGGTCTGTCGTCTGTTGCCGGGTGTAGATATACTCCCCCTTGGTTTCAAAGTAGGGAGAAATATGAAGGGCAGCATCAAGGATGCCAGCCTGCCACAAAGCACCATCAGTATTCCATTCGCCAGTCTGCCCCGAAAGACCGACTTCTATATCATAATGGGGTTTGAAAGGATAGAACCATCCGATGCGGCCACCTTCACTGGGAGTACGGTTCATATTCTGCACATTCCCACCGGGATCAAAATTTTGTATCGTGTTAGTGCCATCAAATGTAGTCGCGTAAGATGTGCCATCTATTGTATGGCCGCCATTAGCCGTATAAACGGCATAGGTGACCATAGAGCCATTCTCCCCTATAGCCTTAGAACCACGCACCTGTGCACCTACCCCCTTATTAATAAGTAACGAACGAGACATCGGGTCATCTGGAAGTTTATTGAGCCAGCCGGCGCCGCGTTCAGTATAAGTACCTAAAGGCAAAAGCATTTCACCCGCTACAAGTGTCGCATAATCGTTAAACAAATAATCGATCGTGGCGAATGACAGGTTAAATGTAGTGCTATAGCCGCTGTTACCAGAAGAAAGCGCTCCAGGATTGGTGCTAGCTGAGGTGTCTACACTATTATTACTTAGCGTAGTATCAAAACCAGCTTCAAAAAGCACCTTATCATTGGCCCGGTATAAAAATATCGGGGCAAAATCAGCCAACCCGAAAGATCCGTGGGCTTTATTGCCTCCGCCCTGGTCAGTATATTGAAATTCGGCATCCCCGGCAAGTACGAAGTTGTGGCTTTCCTGCGGCACATTCAAAGCGGCCGCTACCGGCTGCACCTTTGAAGCTGCTTCTACTTGTGCAGCTTGCGCTGTTTGAGCTGCCTGGTCTGCTGTTTGTTTTATTTGGTCAGCCTTCTGGTTCGTTTGGCCTTGCTGATCTTTTAAACTCTGAATCTCAGTTTGATCGTCTTGATGTTCTTTTTCCAAAGTCTGCAACTGCTGGTTTTGCTCTTGGACCTGTTTCTCTAACGCTCGAAATTCATCATCTGTAACTGCCCATGAACTCGGAACGCAGTATAATCCTACAAATGATGCCGTCACCACGGTGAATACTGTTTTTTTCAAAAGCGTTTTCATAAATATACACCTCTTCTCTGTATGATTAATTATTTTCTTTCAAGTATTTCAGGATTTTTCTCGCCTGCTCTGGCGGAAGATTGGCACGCACTTGCATATGCATCAAGATCGTCTTCCACTGCGCATCTGTACGCTCCGTTGGATAACGTTCGGTGTGGCAACGGCTGCAATTAATGGCGTATAATCGTTCTCCATCTAGCTTTTTGATTTGTTTTACATTTTGTGTGTCCGCAAAAACGACTGTACCGGATCCGCAGATCAAGACCATGCCGATACTAATGGTTAAAGCAAAACGGAGTAAAACCCATTTAGATTCTTTCATTGGTAGAATCCCCCTTCCTTTTATAATGGAATTGCTTATTTTCAAAAAATGCAACACTGCCTCACGAAACTATTTGGCAAGCAAAGATAACGATTGATAATATAAATCATCAAAAAGAATTTTGAAATGAGGGAAATTACTTAATGGCATACGTAGTATCACGTAGGGAAATAATTTAATCTTTTGCTTGAAATGATTTGTCAATAGCATGTGTAGCCATAAATCTTTTCTTACATCACATTATTAAGATTACAAATGTTTTATTCTAGAAAAGTATAAAAAAATATCAATTATACCAAGGTATAATACGACCACAGGTAAGGACTGTCGGGTCGGAGCAGGCGCGATTTCCGCTTGCCTGCGTCCGCCGCTCAAACTGG
>CAZKUL010000181.1:0-4245 GCA_964555945.1 uncultured Planctomycetales bacterium | reverse complement strand
TAAGAAATCTTTCGCCCCGCTTTGAAGGGCCTTAAAACGCATAGATTCATCCTCGGCCGTCAGTATCAATAACGGCAGATAATCATCTGGATTAAGGAGAGATAATTGGATCATGACCGCAAAACCGTCCATCTTAGGCATATTCAAATCCAGCAGGACAAGGTCCGGTTGCACGTCCTTAAAAAGGGTAAGGGCCTGGGTGGGATCTGTCGTTGTCGTGATATTAATGAAGCCGGCGTTTCCAAGAATTCTCTTGAGGATTTGAAGGTTAAGAATATTGTCATCAATAGCAAGGATCTTGGCTGCAAAGATTTTTTCTTCTGAAATCATAGCGATTTTGGGTTTCCTTTGATGAGTTCCAAATAGGCAAGATCAGTCAGATCTGAATGGATAGGAGTAATGGTTATATATTTATTCTTCAGGGCATAGGTATCAATGCCGTTATCATTCTTATGCGCCGGCATCTTGGCGCCCATCCAATAGTAATGTTTATCATGGGGGCTTTTACGTTTTTCAAATATCCCGTGAATAGGCTCTGTCCCCTGCCGTGTAAAACGCACGCCCTTTGGCTTGCCAGGCGGAACATTAACGTTAAGGAAGGTGCCGGCGGGCAAACCATGGGTATAGACCCATCGGGCCAGTTTGGCCGTAAATTTCGCACTGGCTAAAAAATCCGGACGATCAAAACAATCCAGCGACACCGCAAAGGACTTGATCCCCATAAGGCAACCTTCTCGCGCGCCAGCCACCGTCCCCGAATAAAAAACGCTCTGGCCGTCATTGCCACCAAAATTAATTCCGGAAATGATCAGATCGGGTTTCTTGGCCCTAAGAAGCACGCTGACGGCAAACTTAACGCAATCCGCCGGCTTCCCGCTTACCGCGTGACCGTCGAAGTGTTTCTCGGGAGACACCTTCTTGGCAAAAAGCGGATAAAAAAGCGTGATCCCATGCCCTACAGAACTTTGCTCAGACTCCGGGGCCACAACCGTCACATCGGCAAACTTACGAAGCTCCTTATACGCCGCATAAATCCCCTCCGCATATATCCCGTCGTCGTTTGTGAGTAAGATTTTCATTAAATTCCCGTCATTCTGAGGCGAAGCCGAAGAATCTTAAGGCATCTTAAGATCCTTCGCGTGCCTTGCCCTCAAGCGAAGCGAAGGGCTCAAGATGACTAATTAATGTCATTCTGAGGCGAAGGTCCTCATACAGGACACTCCTTGGTTAGTCGGCGAAAAATCCTAATGTATCTTATAAGACAAATCTACCCATCTTGGGTTCATGCCTTTAATTAGATCGATTTTTTTAGAACGTAACCAACCTTTAATCTGTTTTTCCCTTGTAATTGCCGAATACATATCACCACAAATTTCAAAATATACTAATTTCGTTAATTTATATTTCTGAGAAAAACCTTCCACAAATTTATTTCTATGTTCATATAATCGTTTTACTAAATTACTCGTAACTCCTATATAAAGAATTTTATCAGCTGAATTCGTGAGAATATAGACATACCCATTCTTTTCAGACACCTTAAGATCCTTCGCTTCGCTCAGGATGACAATTCAAAAAACTAAATTACTTCGCTAATTTCCTCAACACCGTCTGTAAAATACCGCCGTTTCTAAGGTAGTCTACCTCGACCGGGGTGTCGACACGGGCAATGACGTTGAATTGTTTTTTGTTGCCGTCGGATGATATGGCCGCAATCGTCAGTTCCTGACGGGGTTTTAGCTTGTCATCCAGATTCGCAAAATCAAAGGTCTCATCACCTTTTAAGCCCAAAGAAGTATAATTCTCACCAGGCTTAAACTGGCAGGGCAAAACGCCCATGCCGCATAGATTGCTGCGATGGATACGTTCAAAGCTTTCAGCTATGACAGCACGGATGCCAAGCAATGTGGTGCCCTTCGCGGCCCAATCACGCGAAGAACCGGTTCCATATTCCTTACCTGCAAGTACGATGAGCGGCGTCTGGGTTTCCTTGTATTTCATGGCCGCATCATAAATAAACATTTTTTCCTTGGAAGGCCAATAGGTGGTCCATGGGCCTTCAGACCCGGGCGCCGTTAAATTGCGTAAACGGATATTGGCAAAGGTGCCGCGGGTCATGATCCGGTCATTGCCCCGACGGGCGCCATAACTATTGAAATCTTTGGCAGTTACCCCTTGTTCCATCAAATACTTGCCTGCGGGGGAATCTTTGGCAATAGCGCCTGCGGGAGAAATATGGTCGGTCGTAATGGAATCCCCTACCATGATCAAACATCTGGCCTGTGTGATCCCCTTGATGGGATCAACATGTGATTTCATGCCCACAAAGTATGGCGGATTTTGGATATAGGTGCTTTGATCATCCCAATTAAATAAATCAGATTTGGTCGTTTTAATGGCATTCCAATTCTTATTGCCGCGGTCCACATTCTTATAAGAACGGCGGAAGATGGCGGCCTTGACAAATTGACGCACGGCCTTGGCAATTTCTTGGTGGGTTGGCCAAATATCCTTGAGAAAAACGGGGTTACCTTTTTTATCTTTGCCTATGGCTTCATTGTTCAAATCAATGTCCACGCGTCCCGCCAAAGCATACGCCACAACCAGCGGCGGCGAGGCCAAAAAATTGGCCTTGGTGTACGGATTGACGCGGCCTTCAAAATTACGGTTTCCTGACAGCACCGCCGCAGCCACCAAATTGCCTTGGGTAATGGCATTAGCCACAGGCTCTGGCAAAGGCCCTGAATTACCGATACATGTGGTACAACCATAGCCAACAATATTAAATCTGATTTTCTCTAAATATTTCAATAAACCTGCGGTTTTTAAGTACTCCTCAACCACTTGAGAACCCGGAGCAAAGGACGTTTTAACATAATGCGGGGGCATCAAACCTTTTTCCACGGCCTTTTTGGCCAAAAGACCGGCACCGATCAACACCGAGGGATTGGATGTATTGGTACAACTGGTAATGGCCGCAATGACCACGGCGCCATGGCCCAGCGTTTCCACGCCTCCATTTTGCACAGTTGCAGTCCGCGATAAATCTGATTGCGCCAAACCATAACCACGGGAAGCAATGTCCCCGGTTAATGATTGGAGAAAATTACTTTTCAATTCCCTGAGTGGGACCCTGTCTTGAGGACGCTTGGGGCCGGCCAGGCAGGGCTCGACAGTAGAAAGGTCTAATTCCAATACATCTGAATAAACACATTCAGGAGTCTTGGACGTGTAGAAGAGCCCCTGGGCCTTATAATATTTTTCTACCAGGGCCACTTCCAAAGCCGTGCGTCCTGACAATTTTAAATAATTAAGGGTTTCATCATCGATGGGGAATAAACCAATGGTGGCCCCATATTCCGGCGCCATGTTCGCAATCGTGGCCCTATCAGGCAAGGGCAAATACTGCAATCCTTCCCCAAAAAATTCCACAAATTTCTCAACCACCCCTTTTTTACGTAAAATTTGAGTCACCGTCAGGACCAAATCCGTGGCCGTAACGCCATCTTTTAATTTGCCTTTAATACGAAAGCCTACCACTTCCGGCATCAACATATAAATAGGCTCACCAAGCATCACGGATTCAGCTTCAATACCACCCACGCCCCAGCCGACAATCCCCAAACCATTGATCATGGTCGTATGCGAGTCAGTCCCAACCAGGCTGTCAGGATAGGCGACATTATCTTTACCGATTTTCTTGGTTAGAACACCTTTGGCCAAATATTCCAGATTGACCTGGTGGACAATACCTGTCGCCGGCGGGACCACCCTAAAATTTTCCAGGGCACCCTGTCCCCACTTCAAGAATTCATAGCGTTCCGTATTACGTTCAAATTCCAGGGCCACATTTTCACCCAGGGCTTTACTTGTACCAAAAGCGTCTACCTGCACGGAATGATCAATGACCAGATCGCACTGCACCTGCGGATTTATTTTCTTGATATCACCTTTCAAATTTTTCATCGCATCGCGCATGGCTGCCATGTCAACGACACAGGGAACACCGGTAAAATCCTGCAGAATGACACGCCCCGGCTTAAAGGCAATTTCATCCTTCTTTTCGTTTGGCTTCCAGTTGACAATAGTATCAATGTCTTTTTGGGTGACCTGATAATTATCAAAATTACGCAGGGCGCTTTCTAGAAGGACACGGATGGAAAATGGCAGTTTCGATATATCAATTCCCCTCACTTTGGCGAATTGAGGCAGAGAATAAATGGTAAATTGGGATGAATTGACTTT
>CAZKUL010000180.1:0-4269 GCA_964555945.1 uncultured Planctomycetales bacterium | reverse complement strand
ACAGTATGTTTTAGAACTTTGTACCCGCTGGCGCTCTTGACTCCGGATAAAGCACAACCTTCAACATCGTCCACCCTGCCACATTTAACACACACAATATGATGATGGTGATGAACGTTCTCTATCGCATTGCATAAGGCATAACAAAGCCGCCTGTCTTCCCTTTGAATCCTAACCAAAATACCGCAATCTTTAAACGACTCTAAATTTCTGTAAACACTCGGATAACTCAAGTGTTTAAAATCTTTCTTCAATCTTTCCAAAACTTGTTCGGGGGTCAAATAACGATCTTCCCTAATGAAATAGTCCAAGATTGCCTGGCGCTTAGGGGTTATTTTTAATTTCTGTGCTTTTAGTTTTTGTATAAATTGTGTTTTCATAAATAGAAACAATTTCTATTTATACAGCAAAATGAAAAATAGTCAAGAATTCTTATTTACTATCACGGCTAATCTGAAGATTGTAAACCATTGATTAAAAATACTGTTTAAAATACATGGTTTTAAATCCCCGCTCCATCTATAAGTATTTCAGAAACATTCTCAATTGTTTTTTGTTCATCAATGCCATCTACTGTAACTTGAATCTTAGATTTCTCTCCTGCGCCTAAAAGCAAAAGTTCTAAAATTGAATTGGCATCCGCCGTTTGTCCATCTTTGGTAAGTATTATCTTTGTTTTAGAATCTCTGTTTGCTTGCACAATTTTAGCCGCGACTCGTAAATGTAATCCATGTGGGGCCTTAATTTCTATTTCCTTACTTATCATTTTAATGTCCTTAGGTTAGATTGATTTTGTGAAACTGATTAAATTTCGTACTCACAAAACGTCACATCTTTTGGACATACAAATACACTTTCACCTTTGATAGGCTGTAGTTGAGAAAATTCCTGCTGGGTAATTTCTACTTGAAGGTTATTGCCTGACTCTGAATTCAAATCGATTTTAACGAAAGAGCCAGCTGGATTAATATATTTGATAATTGCTTTTACGGCATTGTCTCCTTGTGGTTTACGGGCAATGTCAAATTGATGCGGACGTATGTATAAATTAGCCAATTTGCCATCAACCATGCGAGCTTTAAAAATATTAACATTACCCAAGAAGTTTAGAACAAATACGTTTGTCGGTTTATGATAAACTTCCTGCGGTGTGCCAATTTGTTCTACCTTACCCTTGTTCATCACCACAATGCGGTCTGCCACCTCAAGAGCTTCTTCCTGGTCATGGGTTACAAACAAAGAAGTAATGTGTAAATCATCGTGGAAACGTCTGAGCCATTGACGTAGTTCTTTACGTACTTGAGCGTCCAAAGATCCAAATGGTTCATCAAGTAAAAGCACTTTTGGTTCAATAGCTAAAGCACGGGCCAGGGCAATGCGCTGGCGTTGACCACCGGAAAGCTGGGAAGGATAACGATCCCCCACCCAATCAAGCTGGACCAAATTAAGCAGCTCTTTAACCTTGGCCTTTATTTTGTCTTCAGGTAATCGAATATGTTTCGGTTGAACCTTTAGACCAAAAGCGATATTGTCAGACACTGTCATGTGTCGAAAAAGCGCGTAATGTTGAAAAACAAATCCTACGTTACGATCTTTAATCTTTTTGTCCCTAGCATCTTTCCCATGAAATAAAATTTCGCCGGTGTCTGCTGTTTCAAGGCCCGCGATGATCCGTAGGAGCGTTGTTTTGCCGGAACCCGATGGTCCTAAAAGAGCAATGAGCTCTCCTGTCTCAACCTTTAGGCTCACATCATTAAGTGCTTTGAAAGTATCAAATGTCTTTTCTATATTTTTAACTTCAATACTCATATCAATGCGCCCCCTGTTTACGAACAGCTTTTAACTCAGCCCTAAAACGATATTCCACCAAGGATTTAATTACTAAAGTGAACACTGCCAAGAATGCCAACAACGAAGCAGCAGCAAAAGCTGCGGTAAAATTATAATCGTTATACAAAATTTCAATTTGCAATGGCAAGGTATTAGTTAATCCCCTGACATGGCCGGAAACCACAGAAACGGCACCAAATTCCCCCATAGCCCGGGCATTGCACAGAATAACACCATAAAGCAGTCCCCATTTGATATTAGGTAATGTGATATACCAAAATGTTTTCCAGCCGCTGGCACCTAATGTAATTGCCGCCTCTTCTTCATCGTTGCCCTGGGCTTTCATAACAGGTATCAGTTCCCGTGCCACCATCGGGAAGGTGACAAAAATTGTTGCTATGATAATGGCTGACGGCGCAAAAATGATCCTCCAACCATGATCTCTCAGCCAAGGACCGAAGACTCCTTGTAAACCAAAAAGTAAAACAAAGATCAAACCTGAAATGACCGGTGAAACAGATAAAGGCACATCAATAAGTGTTAGTAAAAAATTCTTGCCTCTAAAATCAAATTTGGCTATCGCCCAGGAGGCTGCAACACCAAACACTAAATTTAAAGGAACAGCAATCAAAGCCGTTATTAGTGTTAGTTTAATTGCAGCGATAGTATCAATGTCTGTCAATGAATTCAAATAAACAACAACCCCCTTTTGTAAAGCCGTCGCAAATACAATGAACAGAGGCAAAAAAATAAAAAGAACCAGATAAAGCAAAGCAATCCCGATCAATGAACGGCGCACAACTGGCGATTCTGTACGTGATAATGACATATTAATTCATCCCGATCCGTTTAGATGCCCACCATTGGGCCAAATTTGTAAGCGCCAACAAAATAAATGACACAATTAACATAACCAAAGCAATGGCTGTAGCTCCACTGTAATCATACTGTTCTAATTTAGTAATAATAAGTAATGGTGCAATTTCCGTTTTACCGGGCATATTACCGGCTATAAAAACGACCGACCCATATTCACCTATAGTGCGAGCAAAGGCTAAACTAAATCCTGTAACGATCGATGGCAAAACGGCTGGGAATATAATACGTCGGAATATTTGAAGACGTCCGGCACCAAGACTTGCGGCCGCATCCTCTATTTCTGGATCAATTTCCTGTAAAACTGGTTCAACCGTGCGAACGATGAATGGCAAGCCAATAAAAATTAAAGCTAAAACCACCCCTGTCCAACTATAGGCGGACTGAATGCCCACCTTGTATAAAAATTGTCCAATAAGTCCATTGGATGAATACAAGGTTGTTAATGCAATCCCAGCCACTGCGGTTGGTAAGGCAAATGGAAAATCAATGAGTGCATCAATAATTTTCTTACCCGGAAAACTATACCGTGCCAACACCCAAGCTATAAGAAATCCAGAAAAAATATTAATAAACGAAGCAATAAAAGCCGCCCCGAAACTTAAGCGGTAAGCTGCCAAAGTCCTCGGGGCGGTCACAATACTCCAAAATTGAGAAAAACTTATCGTCGAGGACTTAATAAATAGCATGGATAACGGAATGAGCACAATCAGGCTCAAATAGAATACTGTATACCCTAAGGCCAAATAAAAACCCGGAAGCGTTGATTTTTGTTTAAGCAGAAACATTATGTCCCCTGAGTATAAATCTGATCAAATGTTCCCCCATCAGCGAAATGTTTCTTTTGAGCTGCTTGCCAGCCCCCAAATAGTTCGTCAATAGTAAACAGGTTGACTGGTTTTAACTTATCCGCATACTTTTGGGCTATTTGTTGATTACGGGGACGATAATAATTCTTAGCGATGATTTCCTGTCCTTCATCGCTATAAAGGTATTTCAGGTATTCTCCTGCTACCTTATTTGTACCGTGACGGTCTGTGTCACGTTCAACAACAGCTACAGGCGGCTCAGCCAAAATACTGATCGAAGGTATAACGATCTCAAATTTATCCGGGCCCAATTCATTAATGGCCAGGTAAGCTTCATTTTCCCAAGCAATCAGCACATCACCGATGCCTCGCTCGACAAAGGTCGTTGTCGAACCACGGGCACCTGAATCCAATACTGGTACATTTTTATAAATAGATCCAACAAAGGCTTTAACCTTATCTTCATCGCCGTTAAATTTCTTTAGCGCATAGCCCCAAGCTGCTAAATAATTCCATCGGGCACCACCAGAGGTTTTGGGATTTGGTGTAATCACTGAAATACCAGGTTTGATCAAATCATCCCAATCCTGGATATTCTTAGGATTGCCTTTGCGTACTAAAAAAACAATGGTGGAAGTATATGGTGCGCTGTTATTTGGCAATAGGCTTTGCCAATTCTTGGGCAAAAGGCCTGACTTTTGAGCAATAGCGTCAATATCATAGGCCAAAGCTAAAGTCACCACGTCAGCGTCTA